>CBDTZA010000021.1:0-11093 GCA_965364785.1 uncultured Roseovarius sp.
GAAACCAATGATCTTGTTCTGCAACTGCGCAAGCGCGGCATTGATCAGGTGATCCTTGCGGGGATGTCGGCCAACCTCTGCACCGAAAGCCATATGCGCGAGTTGGTGGAGCAGGGCTTTGAGGTTGCTGTGGTCTCTGACGGCACCGCCGCGGCCATGCTGCCCGAGGGTGACGGATACCTCGCCGCTCTGACCAACTTTCGCTACATCGCCAACGCGGTCTGGACCACCGACGAGGTTGTCGAAAAGCTGGGTTAGACCGGCCCGGCCCGGCGCGCCACCTTCGGGGATGAGGGCGGCGCGTCTCTTGCCTGCATCTCAACCGGGTGCAGGCATTTTCTTTTCCCAAAAACCGTCGTAACACTCTGTCAAACACCAGATTTGGCAGGGGTATACACATGACGGACACCATGATCGGCGTAATTGGCGGCTCTGGCCTTTATGAGATCGACGGGCTGGCCGATGCCACCTGGCAAACGGTTGCAACCCCCTGGGGGGCGCCCTCGGATCAAATCCTGACCGGCACGCTGGACGGCGTCAAAATGGCGTTCCTGCCCCGGCATGGGCGCGGCCATGTGCATTCGCCCACCACGGTGCCCTACCGCGCCAATATCGACGCGCTCAAGCGTCTTGGCGTCACCGATGTGATCAGCGTATCCGCCTGTGGCTCGTTTCGCGAAGACATGACGCCGGGCGATTTCGTGATCGTAGATCAATTCATCGACCGCACCTTCGCGCGTGAAAAATCGTTCTTCGGCACCGGCTGTGTCGCGCATGTCAGCGTGGCGCATCCAACCTGTCCGCGCCTTGGCGAATCCTGCGAGATGGCGGCGCGCGCGGCCGGCGTCACCGTGCACAAAGGCGGCACCTATCTGGCGATGGAGGGCCCGCAGTTTTCCACGCTGGCCGAATCCAGAATGTACCGCGAGGTCTGGCGTTGTGACGTGATCGGCATGACCAATATGCCCGAGGCCAAACTCGCCCGCGAGGCCGAGCTTTGCTATGCGAGCGTGGCGATGATCACCGATTACGACAGCTGGCACCCCGATCATGGCGAGGTCGACGTGACCCAAATCATCGCCACCTTGATGGGCAATGCCGACAAGGGCCGAAACATGGTACGCCGCCTGCCCGCGCTTTTGGGGGCGGATCGTGCGCCCTGTCCGTATGGCTGTGACCGGGCACTGGACTTTGCCATTCTGACCGCCCCCGAGGCCCGTAATGCGGCCCTTGTGGCCAAGCTTGATGCGGTGGCGGGCCGCGTTCTCTGACCAAAAAGACTCTGATATGCCGCTTGATCTCTGGCTGACCTTCGTTGCCGCCTCGACCGCGCTTTTGCTCATTCCGGGCCCCACGGTTCTCTTGGTGCTGAGCTATGCGCTTAGCCAGGGCCGCCGGGTCGCCGTGGCCTCGGCCGCCGGTGTGGCGTTGGGCGATCTCATCGCCATGACCACCTCGCTTTTGGGCCTTGGGGCGCTGGTGCTGGCCTCGGCCACGCTGTTTACGATGCTCAAATGGGTTGGCGCCGCCTATCTGATCTGGATGGGCGTGAAACTGCTGCGCGCACCGCGCTCGGACGGGCTCAATACCGTGGCCACCGCCGAGAGCAGCCCGCGTCAGGTTCTCACCCATGCCGCCGCCGTCACTGCCCTCAACCCGAAATCCATCGGCTTTTTCATCGCTTTCGTGCCCCAGTTCGTGACGCTCGATGCCCCGCTTGCCCCGCAATTCGCGATCCTGATTGCCACCTTTGTCACGCTCGCCGCGCTAAACACGCTCGCCTATGCTCTGCTGGCGGACCGGTTGCGCGCCACGATCAAACGCCCCTCGGTGATCACCTGGCTCACGCGCTCGGGCGGGGTGGCCCTGATCGGGATGGGCGTCATGACAGCCACCCTGCGCCGGTCTGCATGACACCACAACCCGGCACGGTTCTGCTCTTTGGCGCCGATGGGGCCATCGGGCTGATGGTCGCAAAACCCACGCTCTGGTAAACTCTTCGCGCGTCGGGCCTGCCAACACTGGACGCAGAGGCGCTTGATCGTCACAACAAAAGGCATGACACAGATCATCGACAGACTCGCCGATCAGGCATGGCGCTATCGCATGGGCCGCCAATTCGAGGCGCTCACAGACGAGATATTTCAGGTCATCCGCTGGGTGCTGGTGGTGGGCTTTGCCAGCTACCTCGCCAAGGCCCATGACGAAGTCATCTTTACCGTCACCTATTGGATACTTTCGGCATTGCTTTTTGGCTATATCGCCTCGCGCTTCCTGCTGCGGCCCGAAATCCCCTTTCTCGGCAATCCCACGGGCCGCCTCCGCCGCCTGATCCAGTCTGCGCTGAATTTCCTGCTTTGCATCGTTGTCTTTGGCCTCACTCTCTGGACGGTCAGCGCCCTCACTCAGGCCATTGCCGACTATCGCGGCGGCCTCTGACCCCTTGCACCCGCGCCCGTCCTGCGTCACAACCGCCGCCGGATCATAACCGGAGCCGCACCATGCCCCCCACCAAAACCGTCAAGGATTACATCCGCACCATCGTCGATTTTCCGCATGAAGGCATAATGTTCCGCGATGTCACCACGCTGTTCGCCGATCCCCGCGGCTTTCGCATGGCGATTGACCAGATGCTTCACCCCTATGCCGGGATGCAGATCGACAAGGTTGTGGGGCTGGAAGCGCGCGGTTTCATCCTGGGCGGCGCCATCGCGCACCAACTATCCGTGGGTTTTGTTCCAATCCGCAAGAAGGGCAAACTGCCCGGCAAGGTGATCTCGGAAGACTACCAGCTTGAATATGGCGAGGCGGTGGTTGAAATTCACGACGACGCAATCCAGCCGGGCGAAAAGATCCTCGTGGTCGATGACCTGCTGGCCACCGGCGGCACCGCAGCGGCCGGCATCCGCCTGATCGAGCGGTTGGGAGGCGAAATCGTGAGCTGTGCCTTCATCATCGACCTGCCCGATCTTGGCGGGCGGGCCCGGCTTGAAACGATGGGACTGGACGTTCACACGCTTTGCGCTTTTGAGGGTCTCTAGGCGTCTTTCATCGTTCCACAAATACTCAATTGCGCCGCTCGCCGCTAATGCAGCTGCTGCCAGAATATCCCAAGATGTCGCTGCACGATCTCGCCATACCGCCCGCTGTCGCGCAGGGCCTTCAGCCCGGCATTCACCCGGTAGAGATGGGTTGTCCCGCGCCAGTGCTTCTTCGAGATCACAACATGCAGCGCCTCGCGCGACAGCGGCGGATCAAGCGGCACGACGCGGCCGCGCAGGCCCATCGCGACGATCTTGGACGCGCCCTGAAACACGTTGACCGTCACCGCATCCACCTCGCCCGCCATCAGCGCCTCAAAACAGGCCTCCGGACTTGCTGGCTGGATCAGCGTGATCTTTCCCTCGCTCAGCCAACGCCGGTCTGCCCGGTCAAGGTCATCGGTGATGGCACTCGCAGGGCGACACAAACGACGCCCGACAATATCGGCATCGCTCTTGTAGGTCAGACCGCTATCGGCCCGCTTGAACAGCACGATCGGCAGATCAAGAACCGGGTCGGAGAAATGGAAATTCTGACAGAATTTGCCGCCCCTCGCCGCCGCGCAATCGGGCTTTATCCAGGGAAAGCCCATGTCATAGCGCTGTTCATCCAGCAGCGGAAACAGGTGCTGTGCCCAGTCATCGACCCAGATAACCTTATAGGGGACCGGCGCGGGGCTAAGTTCCAGCGCGGCATTCAAAAGCTCGGTCACAAGCCCGTTGCCCGGCCAGGTCTGATCCGTGAAAGGCGCATAATTGCCGCCCGTCAACAGGGTCATTTCCGCGCCTGACTGTAACAGCGGCGTCGCGTCGGGCGCGGCATTGGTGGCCGGGCATGGGATATAAAGCTCAACCCCTGCGGCCACCTCTTGCTGGTTGCCCGCAAGATTGGCCTGATTTGCGTAATAGATCAGGGTCCACTGATCCTGATCCTCATAATGCGCGGCGGCGATGGAAAATAGCGTGTCCCCCGGCTGTGCGCGATAGGTCACGTCGCAAAGTGCGTGTGCCATGCCCGGCAGGATCAGCATCACCGCTGCCGTCATAAGCCCTTTCAGCGCCCTCACCATTGGATCAGAACCCCGCCCAGATACGGGTCATGTGGCGGTCCATGATCGCTTGATAGGTGCCGTTCGCCTTGATCCCGGCAAGCCCCTGATTGAAGAGCGCGATAATCGCCTCACCCTCTGGGTGGGTTTTATGCACAACCACATGCAGCCCCTGAATGGACAGTGGCCGGGTCTGGACGATCTCGACCTGATCCTTGAGGTTCATGTCTTTCAGGGCGGTGCGCCCGGTAAATTCGTTGATCGCCACCGCATCGACCTTGCCTTGGGTCAAAAGGTCGAAACACTGCGCAACGGTTCGTGGCTGTGCCAGCGTGATCTTGCCCTCGCTTAGCCAGCGCCGCCCGTCACGATCAAGGTCATGGGTGAACGACCCCGCCGGACGGCAGAGCCGCTTGCCAACCAGATCGTCGTCCCTGTCAAAGGCCAGCGGGCGGGTCTTGTCGGTGAACAGCAGGATCAGCGTTTCAAAAATCGCGTCCGAAAATAGGAAATTCTCACAGCGGTATTCATTCGGCTGGGCCGCACAATCAGGCCGATACCAGGGGAAACCGGCATCCAGAAGCGTATTGGACAATAGCGGATCAAGATGCGAGGTCCAATCCTCGACCCAGTGAATCGCATAGCCCTGCCCCGGCGCGGCCTTGGCCATGGCGGCATTGACCACATCGGCCGCAAGCCCGCCATTGGGCAGGGTCCGGTCGGTAAAGGGCGCAAAATCGCCCGCCGTCAGAAGGTTGATCTTGCCACGGGTCGCGGCGGTGCCCGCCACCTGGATAATCGGGGCACTGCTGCGCGCTTCGGTGCCACCGCTCAGGCCAAGGGGCCGCCCGTTGATACAGGCCAGCCGCAGCGTCATGCCGGTATAGATCGCATCCGGGCTTTCGCCGATCTTACTGAGATTGGTGTTATGGATCGCCGTCCACATTCCGGCGTCCTTATACTGGCTGTCGGCAATCGACGACAGGCTGTCACCGCGTTTGACAGTATAAACACCACCACAGGTTTGCGCCGCCACCGCCGTGCCAAATAAACCGGCAACCGCCATCAGGCCACTAGCAATAGTATTTATCATAATACACACCCCCACATAATGGGGCAATAAGGCCAGACCACCGGCTTGGGTCAAGGACCGTTTTAGGGGAAAATCAGGATGCGCCACGCGCCCTGCGAGTAGCGCCTTGAAATTCGACGGTTTTACATGAGCGCGATGCGCGCCTGCAGGCGCAGGGCATGGCTTGGGTCGTGACTTGCGGCAGGCAAAACCGGGTCATAGCCCGCCCGGATAAGCGCGGCGATCTCTGGGCGCAGAATCACCTGCCCGCCACCCGGCAAAGCCGCCAGCGGCGAGCGGTCCTGAAAAGCGCGGTCCGACCAGAGCAGAATGGTCTGCACGATCTGGCTAAGCGCAAGCGTCTCGGCAGGCACCGCGCCAAGCTGATCATCCATCCGCAGGAACACGAAACTGGCGCGGATCGCGCCACCCTCGTCAAACCGGAAGATCCGGTATTGGTTGGCATCCGCCCCCTCAAGGCGCGCCACAAGCGGTGCCAGATCAGGGACCAACCGTTCAAGATCGGGCACGTCCAGCAATTCCTGCCAGTCACGAAAGAAAAACAGCATCAGGTTCGCGCCAAGCTCGGGGTCGGTCTCGGCCATCTTGTGATCAGCCAGTGTCACCACCGCCTCGATCGCGCCTTTCACAACGCTCAGCGTCTTGTCATCGACACCAAACACGATCGGCACGATGGGCAGGCCCCAGCGGGCAAACAGAAAACGCTCGTCACTGCGCGTGAACAGCGCCTCAACATCCTGCGGCGTCAGCGGCTCGCTCATCGGCCCCCCCTTTCGGTTTTGCGTCCCCCGATAGCAAAGCTTACCGGGCCGCGCCATCCCCAAGCGTTCCCCTAATCCTCGAACATATCCGACTGGCCCTTGGCGCCGGGGGCGGGCAGGCCAAGATGATGCCACCCGCCCTGCGCCAGCATGCGCCCGCGCGGGGTGCGCTGGATAAGGCCTTGCTGCAACAAAAACGGCTCGATCACCTCTTCCAAGGCGTCGCGCGATTCACTCAGGGCGGCACTGAGCGTCTCAATGCCAACCGGCCCGCCCTGATAAGCCTCGGCAATCAGCCGCAAATACCGCCGGTCGGCGCCATCAAGCCCAAGATGATCCACGCCCAATCGCGTCAGAGAACTATCGGCAAGCTCTTTGGAAATCACACCGTTGCCCTCGACCACAGCGAAATCCACCACCCGGCGCAACAGCCGCCCGGCGATCCGCGGCGTGCCGCGCGAGCGCCGCGCGATCTCCATCGCACCAGTGCTATCGGTGGGGATATTCAAAAGCCGCGCATTGCGCGTCACGATCTCGTGCAGCTCTTCGATCTCGTAAAACTGAAGTCGCGTGGGGATGCCAAACCGATCCCGCAGCGGCGTGGTCAAAAGGCCAAGTCGCGTGGTCGCCCCGACAAGCGTGAAGGGCTGCAATTCAATCCGAACCGTGCGCGCGGCGGGCCCGGCGCCAATCACCAGATCAAGCTCGAAATCCTCAAGCGCGGGGTAAAGCACCTCTTCCACCGCCGGATTCAGCCGATGAATTTCGTCGATGAACAACACATCGTTGCGCTCAAGATTGGTCAGGATCGCCGCCAGATCACCCGCCTTGGCCAGCACCGGCCCCGAGGTCATGCGAAACCCGACACCAAGCTCTTTGGCCATGATCTGGGCCAGGGTTGTCTTGCCAAGGCCGGGCGGGCCGTGAAACAGCGTGTGATCCATCGCCTCGCCGCGTTGCCGGGCCGATTGGATGAACACCGACAGGTTGGCGCGCGCCTCGGCCTGACCGATGAATTCTGACAGGGCCTGTGGGCGCAAACTCCGGTCAAAATCTTCCGGAAGCTCTTGGGGGCGCACTGTCGGATCAGGCTCTGACATGGATTACCCCTTTGGTGCCAATAGCTTGAGCGACAGGCGGATCAATTCCGGCGTGGCCACATCCGGGGTTTCGCCCGCCGCCTGGGCCACAGCACTTGCCGCCTCGCCGGGGCTATAACCAAGATTGGTGAGCGCCGATAGCGCCTCAGCCTGCGCCCCGCGATTGGGCATACCGGCCGCCGGGGCCGGGGCCGCGCGCGGCGCGCTTTCGATCACCACGTCGTCGGCGTCATCCAGCACGGGCGCCGGGGCCGCGCCCATCGCCATGACCGTGGGGGCCTTGTCTTTCAGCTCATTGACCACCCGCTGTCCGGTTTTCGCACCAATCCCCTTGGCCGCCGTCACCGAATTCCAGTCGCCAAGCGCAATCGCGCGCCCCACGCCATCGGGGCCAAGTGCGCCCAGAATGGCGAGCGAGGCCTTGGCGCCAACGCCCTGAACACTCATCAACAGGCGATGCCATTCCTTTTCGACCAGGGTGGTAAAGCCAAACAGTTGCAGAATATCCTCGCGCACCAGAAGATCGGTATAAAGCGCCACATGTTCGCCCACGCCCGGCATTGACGACAGCGTGCGCTCTGAGCAATAAACCAGATAGCCAACGCCGCGCACGTCGATCAGAACGTGGTCGGTGGCGCGGTAATCAATCCGCCCTGCGATCCGCCCGATCATGCGCTTGCCCTCTGCACAGCATTGGCCAGCATCGCGGTGCTGCGCGCGTGGTGGGCATGACAGATCGCCACCGCCAAAGCATCCGCCGCATCCGGCCCGGCCAGCTCGACCCCCGGCAATTGCACTTTGACCATATGGGCGACCTGTTCCTTGGCCGCATGACCCACCCCGACGACGGTTTTCTTAACCGTGTTTGGCGAATATTCCCCAACCGTAAGGCCGAACTGCGCCGGCACCAAAAGGGCGATCCCGCGCGCCTGCCCAAGCTTGAGCGTGCCGGCGCCATCCTTGTTCACGAACGTCTGTTCGACCGCCGCCGCCTCGGGGGCATAGCGGTGCACAATATCGGTCAGCTGGTCGTAAAGAGACAGCAACCGCGCCGCAAGATCGGTGCCACTGGAATGACAAATGCCGTTCGCCACATGGCTTAGCCGGCTTCCGTTCACGTCGATCAAGCCCCAGCCGAGGTTTCGCAACCCGGGATCAATTCCCAAAACCCGCATTTTCCTGCCCTGCCCATCTGTTTTTTCAAGCATTAGCACGAAACGAGAACAAAGACCAAGCAGAATGCGTGTTTCCAAACTGCCCGATTTGGTGGCACTTCGTTGCAAATCTGCCGCGATCAGATGATTTCAGCCAAAGCGGTAACCCTTTAATGCATTGTTAATTAACAATTTAAAAGAACTTCAGACCCATGCATAAAACGCATAAGGACTATGCAATAAACTTGGCTTGCAAGAATAGTTTGGTCTGACTACCTGCCCCTCAGACACAGACAAGCTCTGGCACATCTTATTCGAGGAATACATCCATGTCCGTCATTGACAGCAGCCGCTCACATCACGCCTCCGCCGGTTTCGGTGGTTTTTTCGCCCGCGCCCGTAACGTGGTTTCTGACTGGAACGAACGTCGGACCACGCGCAATGCGCTGTCGCAGCTTTCGGACCGCGAACTTGACGATATCGGCCTTGTCCGTGGCGATATCGAAGTAATCGCGCGCCACATCTAAGCGCGGCAACAGCCCAAATAGCCAAAAGCCCTGCTGCGGTGCGAACCGCGCGGGGCTTTTTGATGCCAAAACCTTAAGATCACGACGATGGGATTACGTGCGCCGAGACCCTTGCGGGGTTTAGCGCAGGATCGGGCGAAGCCGAGCCGCCAGGATCATGCTCAGGGTATCGGGCTGCATGACAACCGCGCCGGCCTGTTCAATCGTGCTGCCCTGTGAGAGCTGGGCAAGACGCTCGCCATAAAGGCTGGCCCCGAGATGGGCGATAATCACGGCCTTGAAGAAGATAAATCCGGCCACGAGATAAATAATCCCGCGGACAGGAACGCCACGTTGCCGCCGTTTGGGGCGGAAAACAATAAGGCCGTCTTTGCTGACTTTGCCGACATAACCACGCTCCATACGGGCGCGATTTCGGTCGATTGATTTCAGTCGAGTGTCAAACCCTTGGAATGCGTCACTCATGATCATAATCCCATTTTCACGGCCCCCACCGCAATTAAGAAAAATTAGGCTTGAATTGTGGCAAGACTAAGGCAAAAGGCCCGTTCGGTCCGAATTTTGACTTATTTTCCGAAAGTTTTAGTCAATGTCAGGGTGGTCCAATCACCAATCTCTTCGCGATGTTCAAGACTGTTTCCAAGGCCGCAATAAACCGCGATGACCTCGTCGGCCTGTTCGTTCAAAATTCCCGAGAGAATCACCTTGGCACCGTCCTGCAAGCGTGACGTCACGTCAGGAGCCAGATCAATCAGCGGCCCCTTGAGGATATTGGCAAAGACAAGATCAAACGGCGCGGCGGCCGCCAGGCGCGGGTGATCAAGGCCCGCGGCCTCGACACACTCGACACGGCCGACAAGATCATTGGCACGCACGTTTGCCTTGGCCACCTCGACGGCGACCTCGTCGATATCGCTGGCCAGCACCACACCGGGCCAGATCCGCGCCGCGCCCATCGCCAAAACCGCCGTACCACAGCCGATGTCGATCACCGACTTGCCGACGAACCCGGCATTGGCCAGCCGATCCAGCGCGCGCAGACATCCAAGCGTGGTGCCGTGATGCCCGGTGCCAAAGGCCATCGCCGCCTCGATCAGCAGCGGCTCGCAGACCTCGGGCACCTTATCGGCGTCATGGCTGCCATAGACAAAGAACCGCCCGGCCTCGACCGGGGTCAGTTCGCGGCGCACTTTTGCAACCCAGTCGGTCTCGGGCAATTCCGAGATGGTGAACGGCTTGGCACCGTGCATCACCGCCAAAAGCGCCAGCCCTGCCTGATCGGGGGCCTCCTCAAAGTACGATCCGACCTCCCACAGACCAGAGCCGTCTTCGATCTCGAAGGCACCAACGCCGGTCGGCTCGGGCGTGAGGGCCTCAAGGGCTTCGGCCAGGGCCTCGGCGCTGTCTTTGCCTCTGAGCGTGGTCAGGGCGGTAAAGGTCGGCATCGTCAAACCCTTTCAGATCGGGGGGATTTATTCGGCGGGCGCAGCGATAAAACGCGACAGAACGGTTTCATTTCCCGGCTCGGGGTGGCGCGGGATCAGCATCGCCAGCGCACAAGACACACAGGCCATGGCCGAGGCCATAAAGAACACCGCAGCGGGCGAGACAAGCCACAAATAGCCAAGAAGGGCCGGCAAAAACACCGCCGCGATATGGTTGATGGTAAAGGCCACGGCGGCGGTCGGGGCGATATCACCGGGGTCGGCGATCTTCTGGAAATAGGTCTTGAGCGCAAGCGCCAGAGAGAACAGGATATGATCGACAACATAAAGCGTCGCCGCCATGACCACGCCCCAGCCAAAGAAATAAACCCCGCCATAGGCGGTAAAGAGCAGGGCAAGCCCGACATACTCAAAGATCAGCGTGCGGCGTTCGCCGAACATGAACACGGCCCGCCCCATCAGCGGCGCAAAAATCATGTTGGCCACAAGGTTGATCAGGAAAAGGGCCGTGACCTCATGCACCTGAAAGCCGAATTTCTCGACCATCATAAAGCCTGCGAAGACCACGAAAATCTGGCGCCGGGCGCCTGCCATGAATTGCAGCGCATAATAAAGCCAATAGCGGCGGCGCAGGACCATTTTCTTGATCTGCGGGTTGGGCGCCTCGAAACGCGGATAGGCGAAAAAGCAAAACGCCGCGACGCAGGCGGTAAAGCCGCCAGACAGTATATAGACCGTGTTATAGGTCAGGTTCAGCGCGTCCCATGTCATCACGATCAGGACATAAGCCACCAGCGTGGCCCCCGATCCCGCCGCCATCAACCAGCCCAGCATCTGCGGCGCGCGCGCCTTGTCGATCCATTGCAATTGCAGGGATTGGTTGACCGTCTCGTAATAGTGAAACCCGATAGAGCTTAGCATGG
>CBDTZA010000022.1:0-11078 GCA_965364785.1 uncultured Roseovarius sp.
GGGCGGCCATGATTGCACTGACCGGAATGCGACGTGCGCTCCATCTCGCGCAAAAGCGCGTTCATTTCCTCGCCGCTCATGCGTCGGCCCGAGCGGATCGAGCCATGACAGGCGACCCGGGACAGAATCGCGTCGATGCGCGATTTGAGGGTCTGGCTATCGCCCTGATCGGCCAATTCATCCAGGATATCGCGCAACAGCGCCGGGGCGTTGACCTGACCCAGAATGGCCGGGGTTTCGCGCACCGCTATGCTGCCCGGCCCAAAGGGCTCAATCACAAGGCCAAGCCGGGCCAGATCATCCGCGAGGTCAAGCAGAATGGCGCAATCGGCCTCGGAGAGATCAACGATATCAGGGATCAAGAGCGCCTGCGACGCGACGCCGGTATCGGCCATCTGCGCCTTGAGGCGTTCATAAACCAGCCGTTCATGCGCGGCGTGCTGATCGACGATGACCATGCCGGTTTCGGTCTGGGCGATGATGTAATTCTCATGCACCTGCGCGCGCGCCGCCCCAAGTGGCAGGGCGGTGGCGGGAATGTCGTCCGGCTCTTGCGTGCCGACCTCGATATCGTCCGGTTCGACCCGCGCGCTATAGGCGTGCTGCATCTCGGCAAAGCCCGGCGCTTGCGCCTGATAGCCAAGGGTGCGGGCGGCGGCAGAGGGGCGATCCATCTGGTAGACCCGCGCGCCCGGTGCCGCGTTTGGTTCGGGGCGAAACGCCCCGAGTGTGGCCCCGGCCACGGTGCTTGAGGCGCGATGCCCGGCCTCGGCCAAGGCGTGACGCAGCCCCGACACGATAAGCCCGCGCGCAATGCCCGGATCACGAAAGCGGACCTCGGATTTGGCGGGATGCACGTTCACGTCAACCAGCGTCGGATCGCAATCCAGAAACAGCGCCGCCGCCGGGTGGCGGTCGCGGCTAAGTACGTCGCTATAGGCGGCCCGCAACGCGCCGTAGAGCATTTTGTCGCGCACCGGGCGGCCATTCACGAACAGGTATTGCGCCACCGACGAGCCGCGCGAATAGGTCGGCAAAGCGGCATAGCCGGTCATGTTTATCCCGTCGCGCGTGGCCTCGATCCGCAGGGCATTTTCGGCAAAATCCGCCCCCAGGACACGCGCCAGCCGCCCGTGCAGCGCATCAAACAGATCGCCGGTTTCGGCGTCGGCGCGAAAAGTGATGCGGCCCTCGCCACCGCCGGAAATGTCGCGCAGGGTAAAGCCGACAAACGGCTCGGCCATGGCAAGGCGCTTGACCGAGTCGCTGATCGCCTGGGTCTCGGCGCGGTCGGTGCGCATGAACTTGAGCCGCGCAGGCGTGGCGTAGAACAGATCGCGCAGGGTGACCACCGTGCCCGAATTCAAAGCGGCGGGTTTGACCGCGCTCATCTGTCCGCCCGAGACAGAGATTTTGGCGGCTTCAAAGCCGCGCGCGCGTGACGTGATGGTCAGCCGACCAACCGCGCCAAGCGATGGAAGCGCCTCACCGCGAAACCCGAAGGAATGGATGTTGAGCAAGTCCGAGCCGTCAATCTTTGACGTGGCATGACGCGCAAGCGCCAGCGGTAATTGCTCGGGTGCGATGCCACAGCCATCATCGACCACACGGATCAGGGTTTTGCCACCGTCGGCAATCGCCACCTCTATCCGCGTCGCGCCTGCATCAAGGGCATTTTCCACCAGTTCCTTGACCGCAGAGGCCGGGCGTTCGACCACCTCACCCGCAGCAATGCGGTTGATAGCGCCCTCGTCAAGTTGGCGAATACACGGCTGAGCCGGGTCTATATTGGGGTTGGCGATGGTCATACCGCAATACTTAGCACGGGTCTGGGCGATTCTGCCAGATGCGCAAAGCAGGCAGGCGCAGCCTTTGGGCATAAAAAACCCGGGCGCGAACGCCCGGGAATATCTCTTGCGGCTGATCAGGGAGGAGTAGAGATCAGCCTTTAGAGAATTCTGGATAGGCCTCCATGCCCAGCTCTGCCATGTCGAGGCCGTTGATCTCATCCTCTTCGGTGACGCGCAGGCCGACGGTGCCCTTGAGCAGCAGCCAGACAATGGTCGAGGTGACAACAACAAAGGCGCCGACGATCAGGATCGAAATGATCTGGGTACCAAAGTTTGCATCCGAATTGGTCAGCGGCACAGCGAGGGTGCCCCAGATACCGGCGAAGAGGTGCACAGGGATGGCGCCGACGACGTCGTCGATTTCGAGCTTGTCGAGCATCGGTACGGCGAAGACCACGATCATGCCACCGACACCACCAATCAGCATGGCCGAGATCAGCGAGGGTGTCAGCGGTTCGGCGGTGATCGACACCAGACCGGCCAATGCGCCGTTCAGGATCATGGTAAGGTCAGGTTTCTTGTATAACAGCTGTGTCAGGATCAGAGCAACCACGGCCCCGGCGGCCGCCGCAGTATTGGTGTTCGAGAAGATCCGGCTGATATCAGCCACGTTGCCGGAGGTATCCATGTAAAGCTGCGAGCCGCCGTTAAAGCCGAACCAACCCAGCCACAGGATGAAAGTGCCCAGAGTGGCAAGCGCAAGGTTCGAACCGGGGATCGGGATGACACGGCCGTCTTTGGCATATTTGCCGATGCGCGGCCCAAGGATGATGGCGCCGGTCAGAGCGGCCCAGCCCCCCACCGAATGCACAACGGTCGAGCCTGCGAAATCAAGGAAGCCCATTTCGTTCAGGAAACCGCCGCCCCATTTCCAGCTGGCCTGAACCGGATAGATCACAGCTGTCAGAACGATGGTGAAGATCAGGAAAGGCCACAGCTTGATCCGCTCAGCCAAGGCGCCCGACACGATTGAGGCCGTCGCCGCACAGAACATCAGCTGAAAGAAGAAATCCGAGCCGACCGACGCATAGGTCAGGTCAGGTTCCGCGCCCGCAAGGCCAACCGGCTCAAGCGAGGTGATCGAGAAGGCGCCAAGAATGCCCTGCATGGTCCAGCCATCGCCGGGATACATCAGGTTATAGCCAAGCAGGTAGTAAAACAGCGAGGCAAGCGACAGCAGCGAGATGTTCTTGGTAAGCTGCATCGCAACGTTCTTGCCGCGCACGAGGCCCGCTTCGAGCATGGCAAAACCGGCGGCCATGAAGAACACCAGAAAGCCCATCACAAGGAACATGAAGGTGGTGAAGATAAACCCGATATCGGCGTTAGTCGGCGTCGTATCGGCCTCTTGTGCAAGGCCAAGCTGCGGCAGCGCGATCAGCGTTGCGGCAAGGCCAAGTTTGGTTATGGAATTCATTGTACTGTCCTTTCCCCTGCGCGCTCTTAAAGCGCGTCGTCGTTGGTTTCGCCGGTGCGCACCCGCACGGCCTGAGCGATGTCGAGAACAAAGATCTTGCCGTCACCGATTTTGCCGGTGCGGGCGGTCTTGGTGATGGTCTCGACGACCTGATCGGCCATGCCGGCACTTACCCCGATTTCCAGCTTGATCTTGGGCACGAAATTCACGGCGTATTCGGCGCCGCGATAGATTTCCGTATGCCCCGACTGCGAGCCGAAGCCCTTGATTTCGGTAACCATCATGCCGCGCACCCCGAACTCGGTCAGCGCTTCGCGGACCTCTTCGAGTTTGAACGGCTTTATCGTTGCAATGATGAGTTTCACGTCTACCCCTTTCGGTTTCCTGTGGCTCAGCGCGTTATTTGCACCTGCAGAAAAAGCGCAGGGCGCAGATTCTTGAAGCCAGAAGCGGGGCTTTAGGGGGGATTGTCGCAGGTGTTAGCTTAAAATATAGGCGCAAAAATTGACGTGCCTATAAATTAGCCGGATGGAAAAACTGCAAGCGATGCTCCGGGGTCTCCACTTTTGTGAAAAGGCGATATAGAGTGGCGCAAAGAAACAAGTCCGGGCAGGACGAGCATGAGCAATTCAGGACGTAAAAAGCCGCCTTTGGTGGCCCCCAAGCGCACGCGCAAGGCCCCGGCCAAGCCCGCGCGCCGCAAACCTGCGGCCAAACGGGCGCGGCGCAAACCGGCGCGCGCGCGCAATCCGATCATCGCCTTCTTCGCGCGCATCGTCGGCTGGGTGTTGCGTTTGATCTGGTGGATCACCTGGCGGGTTGGCGCGGTGATTGCGCTGATCGTCGGCGTGGCGGTGGGCTATACCTATACCACCTTGCCCGAGTACGCGACGCTTCTGGATGGGCGCGCCAAGGGCTCGGTCACGCTTTTGGATCAAAAGGGTGATGTATTCGCCTGGCGCGGCGATCAGTTTGGCGGTGTGGTCAATGCCACGACGGTGAGCAAACACCTCAAGAACGCGGTGATTGCCACCGAGGACCGCCGGTATTACATGCATCCCGGCGTCGATCCGATTGGCATCGCCAGTGCGATCCGCATCAACCTGAGCGAAGGCCGTGGCCCGCTTTCGGGCAATGGTGGCTCGACCATCACCCAGCAGACTGCCAAGCTGTTGTGTTTCGGTGTCCAATATGACGAGAGCCAATGGAAGAGTGAGGCTGAATACGTCGCCGATTGCCGCCGCTCATCGCTCTGGCGCAAGGCGAAAGAGGCGATTTATGCCCTCGCGATGGGGGTGAAATACACCAAGGATGAGGTCCTGTCGGTCTATCTGAACCGGGCTTATCTTGGTGGCGGCGCTTATGGTGCCGAGGCTGCATCACAGCGCTATTTCGGCAAATCTGCGGCCAAGCTTAACCCGTCCGAGGGCGCGATGCTGGCCGGGCTTTTGACGGCGCCCTCGACATTGGCCCCGACAAGCAACCTGGAACGCTCGCAAAACCGGGCCTCGGTGGTGATCGGGCTGATGCGCCGCCAAGGCTATCTGTCCGATCAGGAGGCGGCGCTTGCTTTGGCCAACCCGGCAGAGCTTTCTGCGGCGGCAGAGGCACAGGCCGGGGGCTATTTTGCCGACTGGGTCATGGCATCGGGGCCAGAGTTTTTCACCCGCGACACAACTGAGGATGTGATCATCAAGACCACGCTGGATCAGCGGATCCAACGCGCCGCCGAAGAGGCGCTTGCTTATATTTTCGACGACAAGGTGCGCGATGGCTCCAAGGCGCAGGCGGCGATTGTGGTGATGTCGGCCGATGGTGCGGTGCGCGCCATGGTGGGCGGGCGCAAGACGAAGGTCGTTGGCGGGTTCAACCGCGCCACACAGGCCAAACGCCAGACCGGATCGGCCTTCAAACCCTTTGTCTACGCAACGGCGCTTGAGCTGGGATACCACTGGGATTCAGTGGTCGTGGACGAGCCTTATTGCCTTAACATTCCCGGATCGGGCCGCTGGTGCCCGGAAAACTATACCCGCAAGCATTATGGCCGCGTGACCCTTGCCGAGGCGCTGCGCCAGTCGCTAAACGTGCCGGCGGTCAAGGTATCGGAAGAGGTGGGCCGCGATCTTGTGCGCAAGGTGGCCAGCGATTTTGGCATCGAAAGCGATCTGGCGGCGGGGCCGGCCTTGGCGCTTGGGGCCTCGGAAAGCACGCTGATCGAAATGACCGGGGCCTATGCGGGCATTCTGAATGGTGGCTCTTCGGTTACGCCCTATGGTCTGGTCGAACTTAGCCTGCTTGGCGACAAAACCCCCCTGATGGGCAGCGGCGGCGGCATTGGCGAGCGGGTGATCCGCGAAGAAGCGGCGCGCGAGCTTATCTATATGATGAGCCGGGTGGTGGATGGCGGCACCGGCAGCCGCGCCAAACTTCCGGATCGCGAAGTGGCGGGTAAAACCGGCACCACACAGGCGGCGCGCGATGCCTGGTTTCTTGGCTTTAGCGCCGATTATGTGGCGGGCGTCTGGATGGGCTATGACGACAACACGCCGCTGACGGGGGTGACGGGTGGCGGTCTTCCGGCGGAAATCTGGCGCGAAACCATGCTGCGCGTGCATGAGGGCGTGCCGGTCAAGCCGCTGCCGATGCTGCGCCCGACGCCCCGGCCTGCACCAGCCCCAACACCGCAGCGGCGCGCGCCGACGCCACGCAGCAACAACCCGATTGAAAACATCCTGCGCGGGATATTTGGCGGAAACTGAAAACGGCGCCCAAAGCGGGCGCCGTTCAGAAATATTCTGGTATCGGGTGCGGGATCAGCCGGCCTTTTTGAGGTCCGCAATCATCGCGTTGATATCGCCATTGCGGCGATCAAGCATTGCACCCACTTCGGTGCGTTCGCTCAAACGCAGGCTGATGCCTTCGATGATCATGTCAAAAAACAGGTCCTTGCCCGAGCGGTCAGAGATCAGAAAGCTGACCTCGAACGGCGACTCGCCGCGCAGATAGGCCGTCGATTTTACCTCGTGCCAGGATTTCACCTCCTTGACCGAATTCACCTCGATCCGACCGCCGACAAATTCGTTGAACCGCTTGCCATATTTGCGCGCGATATAGCCCCGGAACGCCTGGGTAAAGGCGGCCATCTGGCTGCTTGAAATGCGGTTGGCTTCGGCCCCAAGGGCCGAGCGGGCGATGATGTCCACATCGCCGTAGCGCGTAAAGATACGCTCGAAATCCGTGATCATGCCGGACACGGGTTTACCCGAGGCGATGACGCGGTTGATGTCCGACACGATCGCATCAACAAGCGTGCGCGCCCGCGCATCATTCAGCGCCAGAACGCCGGATGGCAGCGCGGCCAGCCCGGTAAAGGCAAGACCGGTGGTCAGAACATGGCGACGAGATAGGTTACTGGTCATAGGGGTCCTCCAACGAACCGGAAGTGGCCTGCGCATCATAGGGGTCAACATAGGTAGCGCCCTCTGTTCCGCCTAGTTCAAACCGCCGATTTTGTAGGTAAAGTGATCGTGACTGCGCGTAACTGTCGGCGCTTTCATAGAGAATTGAGTCGATCGTATCGCCAAATTTCTCGCGTCTGCTCAGACCGGCCGACACGCCTGCGGCTGTACCGGCAAGGCTCTCGGGCGGGTCCAGCAGATAAGTGATCGGGTTGGTGAAGAGATCCACCGCCATGCCCCAGGTGTCGCGCTCGGTTGAGGGACCCAGAAGCGGCAGTTCCACATAAGCACCTTCGCGCGCGCCCCAGACATGCAGGGTCTCGCCGAAATCGGTGTTTGTGCCCGTCGCCATGCCCATTTCGCTGGCCGGATCAAAGAACCCGCCAAGGCCGACAGTGGTGTTCACCACAAAGCGCGCGGCATCCTGAAAGGCGCCGCGCATGTTCAGCTGAAGCATGTCGTTGACGATGTCACTGGGCAGCGACAGGTTGACCGCAAACCGCCCGATTGCGTTCTCGATGTCGTCGGGCACAATGGCCGTATAGCCCTTGGCCACAGGGCGCACCAAAGCACGGTCAACGCCAGTGTTGAATTGGTGAACCTGGCGGTTCTGGCTTTCATAGGGGTCGAACGCCACTTGGGGGTTGCGCGACGGGTCAGGCTTGGCACAGGCCGCAAGCAGGAGCAGCCCTGTGAGGACGGCAACACGGCGCACTGGTCGAGACAGCAGTTTCAGGTTCAAAGGCAGCAATTTAAATATCCGTCAATTCAGGTGGTCACAGGATTACATATACGATCATACGGGCAAACCCAGCATCGCTGATGGCTTGTTCACGATGCTGTGGCAGAATGGTGACATTGGCTTTTAGCGAGAAAGCCAATTGTTTGCAAACTGTCACCTATAGCATACGGGATGAGCATGCGATTAGATAAGTTGAAAATTGACGCCGGGCGCGATGAATTACGCGCCGCGCGCCGTGAAAGCCGCGGTCTTTACTGGTTTGTTGGTGTTTTCAGCTTTTTTGCCAACCTCCTGATGCTCACCGGCCCGATCTATATGCTGCAGGTCTATGACCGGGTTTTGGGAAGCGGCTCTGTCGAAACGCTGATTGCGTTGTCGGTGCTTGTGATATTTTTATACGGCATGATGGCGCTGCTGGATTACTCTCGCGGGCGAATCATGGGCCGCGTTGGGGCCCGGTTTCAGGCGCGGCTTGATCGGCGGGTGTTTGACGCGGTGATTCGAAAATCCGCCGTCGCCCCGGATGAAACAACCGCTACTGGCCTGCGCAATCTGGAAACGGTGCAGCAGCTGATGACATCGCCGGTCTTGCTGTCGATTTTCGACATGCCCTGGACACCGTTTTTCTTTGCCGCGATCTGGGTTTTTCACCCCTGGTTGGGGGCGCTGGCGCTTTTGGGCGGGCTCGTGCTGGTCCTTGTGACCGTGATCAATCAGATTGTCACGCGTCACCCTGTTGGCCGCGCCAATAGCGCAAGCGTGCAGGCCGGAGCAATCTCCGAAAAACTGCGCAGCGAGGCCGAGATGGTTCAGGCCATGGGCATGCGCGACGCGGCCTTTGACCGCTGGCAGGTTGCACGCAAAACCGCCTTGGTCGAGCAAATCCGCTCTGCCGATATCGGCGGCAGTTTTACCACCACGACCAAGGCGTTCCGCCTGTTTCTACAGTCCGCCATGCTTGGCCTTGGGGCTTACCTTGTGCTTCAGGGTGAGATGACTCCTGGCGGGATGATTGCGGGCTCAATTCTTTTGGGCCGGGCGCTGGCACCAATTGAACAGGCCATCGGGCAATGGGCGCTGGTTCAGCGGGCCGCCAAAGGCTGGAGCAGTCTTGCAGAGTTGCTTAGCGCGGTGCCGCCCGAACAGCCGCGCACCGCCTTGCCGGATCCGCGCGCCATATTGGAGATGCAACAGGTCACCGTGGTGCCGCCGGGCGATAGTCAGGCGGCTCTGAAATCTATCACATTCAAGATTCAGCCGGGTCAGGCCCTTGGCGTGATCGGCACTTCTGGTGCGGGCAAATCGACCTTGGCGCGCGCCATTACCGGCGTCTGGCGTCCGGCCGGGGGCAAGGTCCGGCTGGATGGCGCGGCGCTGGATCAATACGATCCTGCCGTTCTTGGGACCCATATAGGTTATCTGCCGCAGCGCGTGCAGCTCTTTGAAGGGACGATCGCCGAGAATATCGCGCGGCTTTCGCAACAACCCGACGCGGCCAAGGTGGTTGAGGCGGCCAAAAAGGCCGATGCACATGACATGATCCTGAAACTGCCCGATGGCTATGACACAAAGGTAAGCGCCAATGGCGGGCGCCTCTCGGGTGGCCAGATGCAGCGCATCGGCCTGGCGCGCGCGATGTATGGCGATCCGGTTATCCTTGTTCTGGACGAGCCGAATTCGAACCTTGATAACGAGGGCAGCGAGGCCGTGAACACCGCGATCCGTGGCTTTAAGGCCGAAGGCAAGGCGGTTGTTGTTGTGGCGCATCGCCCGGCGGTCATCAAGGAATGTGATCTGTTGCTGATGCTTGAAAACGGCGCGGCGCGGGCCTTTGGACCGCGTGACAAGGTGCTGCAGGAGGTCCTGCAAAATCACAAGGAACTCGCCTCGACACCTGCCAGGGGAGGCCTCCAATGAGCACGCCATCTGACGCCGCATGGTCGGCGCGCACGCCGGTCATTATTGGGCTGTTGGGGCTGATTTTGCTGGTCGGCGGGTTTGGCACATGGGCCACCCTGACCAAGATTTCCGGCGCGATCATCGCCAGTGGGCGGATCGAGGTGGATCAGAACCGACAGGTGGTACAGCACCCCGATGGCGGTGTCGTCGCGGCTATTGACGTGCAAGAGGGTGACCTTGTGACGGAGGGGCAGGTTCTACTGCGGCTTGATCCGACGCAATTGCAGTCCACCCTGGCGATCAACGAGAATCAGCTTGCAGAATTGATGGCACGGCGTGGCCGCCTTGAAGCCGAGCGTGACGGGCGCACAGAGATCCGGTTTGATCCGCTTCTGGCAGAGCTGTCCGCGCATATGCCCGATGCGGCCAATCTTATAACGGGGCAGGAAAACCTCCTGCGCGCGCGAGCTGAAACCAATGCCGCCGAGATCGACCAGCTGAACAAGCGGCGCGGCCAGATCACCAATCAGATCGAGGGGATCCAGGCCCAGCAGGCGGCGCTGACCCGCCAGCTAGACCTCATTGAACAGGAATTGCGCGACCAGCAATCACTTTTCGATCGTGGGCTGGCGCAGGCTGGGCGGGTTCTTGGCCTGCAACGCGAACAGGCCCGCCTTACCGGCTCGGTGGGCGATCTGACCGCGCAAAAGGCACAGGCCGGCGGGCGCATCACCGAGATCGACATTCAGATTCTCAAACTCGGTTCTGACCAGCGCGAAGAGGCGATCACCACCCTGCGCGATCTGCAATTCCGCGAGTTGGAATTGCGCGAACAGCGCCGCGCGTTGATCGAACAGATGACCCGGCTTGAGATCACCGCGCCGGTGGCGGGTGTCGTCTATGACATGAGCGTTTTTGCCCTGCGTTCGGTCTTGCGCCCGGCGGATCCGGTGCTTTTCATCGTGCCACAGGACCGCGCCCTGGTGATCAATGCGCATGTCGATGCGATCCATGTGGACAAGCTTTATCTTGGTCAGGAGGTAACCCTGCGGTTCACCGCGCTTGATCAGCGGCGCACACCCGAACTGACCGGGCGGGTTACGCAAATCTCGGCCGATGCCTTTCAGGATGAGGCGACGCGCGCCAGCTATTACCGCGCCGAGATTGTGCTTGGCGAGGGCGAACAGGCCCGCCTGCCCGAGGGCACGATATTGATTCCCGGCATGCCGGTCGAGGCCTTCATCCGCACCGAAGATCGCACGCCGATTGCCTTTCTGCTCAAACCCTTCACCGATTATCTGAGCAAAGCCTTTCGGGGATAGGCCGATTTGGCCGCCCGCAGGACTGTTTTTCGATTTCCTTCCCGAAACACAGCGTCTAGCGTCGGCGCAACGCCATAGTAAGGGAGACGTGAAGAATGAACCAATTTGAATCAAAACTTGCCGAAATGGGGGTCACCCTGCCTGACGCCCCGGCGCCTGCGGCCAATTACGTGCCCTATGTGCAGGCGGGCGATATGCTTTATGTGTCCGGCCAGATTGCCAAGGATGACAGCGGGCTGATCATCGGCACGCTTGGCGATGACATGGATATCGCGGCGGGGGCTGCGGCGGCTAAGGTCTGTGCGATTGCTCTTTTGGCGCAGGTCAAGGCGGCCTGTGGCGGCGATCTGGACCGGCTGGGGCGGGGGGGCAAACTGACCGGGGTTGTCA
>CBDTZA010000023.1:0-10967 GCA_965364785.1 uncultured Roseovarius sp.
CAAGGGCCATGATCGTCAGCGACAGCGCCACCCACATACCCATTGCCAACAGGACCAGAAGGACAGAGAGCAGGACCGTGAATACCATTGGGTCAGACATGGGTCATTCCGATCCTGTATCAATCAGCACCGGCGCGCGGGCGATCAGGGCTTCGATCAATGTGTCGATGAACGCGATTGTCAAAAGGCCCAGCCCCGCAACCATTGCGGTTTGTGGTATCCAGAGAGGAATGGCGATGATGCCCGTCGACATGTCGCCATATTCGACGCTTTCGGCCATCAGGGCACCGGCATACCAGGTGGCATAGCCGGTGATCGCCATGCCAAGCGTCAGGACCACAAGTTCGAACACCCATTTCGGGTGGTCGGCCAGTTTTTGAACGAAGAGATTGACCCTGATATGGCTACCGCTGCGCAGCGTATAGGCAAGCGCCATGAAAGACGCGGTGGACAACATATATCCGGCAAAGTCGGCATAAGAAGGAATGGTAAAGGACAGGCTTGGCCCGCCAAGTCGTGCCAGAATGTTCAAGACAACCTGCGCCGAGACCACAAGGCAAATACCAAGAATGGACACCGCCGCGATGCCGCCCGCAATCTGGTAGAGGCGATCAAGTAGTTGCCGCATGTCCTGGGCTCCTCTTGGCATTGATCGGAGGGTTACGTGGGGCACAGCACCGCCCTGCGGCAATGCTGTGCCCGATCCGTTTTATTTCTGGTAGGCGTCCAGAATAGCCAGGGCGCTATCGCTTGCGTTCGTCTTCCAGCTCTCAAGCATCGTGGCGCCAATCGCCTGAAGGCCGGTGGTCAGCGCGTCGGATGGAGGCACAATTGTCACGCCATTATCCGCCATTTCCTTGGTTTTCTCTGCGGCTTCGGCCCGTGACATATCCCAGCCGCGCGTTTCTGCCGCCGCTGCTGCGTCAAGAACCGCCGCTTGCGATGCGGGTGACAGTTTGTCAAAGATGCGCTTGTTCACAACGACGATGTTTTTCGGTAGCCATGCGTCAATCGGGGAATAGTGGCTCAGGAAATCCCAGGCCTTGGAATTGGCGCCAGTTGAGGGGGAGGTGATCATCGCCTGCACCTGACCTGTCGCAAAGGCCTGCGGGATGTCAGGGGCTTCTACCTGAACCGGGGCCGCGTTGACGGCGGCGGCGAATTCTTCCAGCGATGCGTTATAGGCGCGGAACCGCAGACCGGCCAGATCATCGACGGTCTTGATCTCGCCATTGGTATAAAGCCCCTGCGCAGGCCACGGCACCGAGAACAACGGCATCAAGCCTTCGGCGGCCATCAACTCGGTAATCACAGGTTTCTGCGCCGCCCAGAGTTTGGCGGCATCGGCATAGGTTGTGGCCAAAAACGGCTGACTGTCCAAGCCATAGGCAAGGTCCTCGTTCGACAGGCGCGACAGGAAGAATTCGCCAATCGGCACCTGACGCGAGCGCACGGCATTTTTGATCTCGGGATGGGGAAACAGCGACCCGGCGGAATGAACCGTGATGGTCAGATCGCCATTGGTGGCCGCCTCTACATCTTTGGCAAACTGCTGAATGTTGACGGTGTGAAAGGTGCTGTCGCCATAGGGCGTGGGCATGTCCCAGCTTTCGGCCAGAACCGGCGTAGCCATAGCCAAGCCTGCCGCAAAAAATGCTGCGTTAAGTACCTTCATTCTTTTCTTCTCCCGTTGGTTTGATATCTGAACGATATCTTTTTACATGTATTATGTTGACAATTTATCATCGTTTTGAAATTGTGGCAAGTGATATCATCAAGGTGAATACCGGTGACAGGCCAAACCAGACAGTCAGAGACTTTTCCAAGACTTCAAAACGTCGGGTTTGACGGGTTGTTGATCACCTTTGCCGACCGCCTAAGTGACCACGCCAACCGGGCAGCATTGGCCTTTAGGGCCATGATAGAGACTGCGGCTATCGAGGGCATCACCGAGACCACGACATCGCTTGCCTCGACCTTTGTGCTTTATGATCCGCAAAAATCTGATTTGCCGCACATCCGCGCGCGGCTTTTGGCGCTTCTGGGCGGTACGGATTGGTCCGATGCCCCCCTGCCGGAGGGGCGCCGCCTATGGCGCGTGCCCGCCGCCTTTGGTGGCACGCGCGGCCCGCAGCTTGATGAGGCCGCCGCCTTGGCAGGCATTGACCGGGATCAGGCCATCGACGAAATGACCAGTACCAGAGTGCGCGTGCTGACGATTGGATTCGCCCCCGGTCAACCCTATCTCGGCACCCTGCCGCCCCATTGGAACATCCCGCGCCAATCCGGCCTGACCAAACAGGTCCCGAATGGTGCCATCGCGGTTGCGATCCGGCAGTTGGTTTTATTCACGGCCTCTACGCCCACCGGTTGGCGGATGATCGGGCAAACTGCCTTTCGCGGCTTTCGCCCGGATCAGGACGCACCGTTTGCCTTGGGTGTTGGTGATGAAATCCTGTTTACGTCGATCTCTGAGGCGGACCTTACCGAGATCGAGAACACCGACGAGACCGGAATTGGCGGCGCAACATCCGAGATGATCGCATGACTGCCGCGTTGATCGTACACCGCGCCGGCCCCGCCATGACGGTTCAGGATCTGGGGCGTAGCGGACAGCTTGTTTACGGGCTGGCGGCAGGCGGTGCTGCGGATCGCGTGGCGCTCGCTGAGGGGGCCGCGTTGTTGGGGCAAAGTCTTGCGCTTGCAGCGATTGAAATGGCCGGCATGGGCGGCGAGTTTGAGGCGACACAGGATATCCGCATCGCCCTGACCGGCGCGCCGATGAAGGTCGATCTTGATGGCGCCGCCCTTGTCTGGAACGCCAGCCACCATGTGGCTGCGGGCCAGCGCCTGACCATCGGCGCGGCAAGTGCGGGCAATTATGGCTACCTGCATGTTGGCGGCGGGATCGATACCAAACCGTTTCTCGGAAGCCGCGCCGCCCACCTCACTGGCGGGATCGGCAAACGCATTGAAAATGGCGATCACCTGCCTGTTGGCACCGATCCACATCTTGACAACACCGGCAATGTCCTGCCCCCGCAAGACCGGTTTTCAGGCGGAACAGTTACTGTTTTGCCAAGTGTGCACACCGCTCATTTCCCAGATGAGGTGCGCGCACGATTTGAGGCCACCGCGTTTGAGCGCACGCCCAGAGGCAACCGTCAAGGCGCCGAGCTTGCCTTTGAGGGCGCGCCCTTTTCGACTGGTGAACAGCTGACGATCCTGTCGGAATGCATGACCGTCGGCGATATTCAGATGACCGGCGATGGTCAGCCCTTTGTGTTGCTGCCCGAATGCCAGACGGTGGGCGGCTATCCCCGCATTGGCACGGTCACACCGGGCGACCTGCCGAAGGTTGCGCAGGCGACGCCCGGCACGGTCCTGCGATTCGAATTCGTGACCCATGAACAGGCGGTCACAACGCATCGCCCCCTTGAAACCATCCGCGCCGACATGGCACGGTTGGTGCAACCCCTGATCCGCGACCCACACCGCATGCATGACCTTCTCAGCTATCAGCTGATCAGCGGGGCGATCACCGGATGGGACGACATATAGGAAAGACCGCAATGGCACGAACTGTCGATCTTAACGCCGATATGGGCGAATCCTTTGGTGATTGGACCATGGGCAACGATGCGGCCCTGTTGGATATTGTCACCTCGGCCAATATCGCCTGTGGCTTTCACGCGGGCGATCCCGACGTGATGGCGCGCACCGTGCGATTGGCGCGCGACAAGGGCGTTGGTATTGGCGCACATCCGGGATTTGCGGATCTACAGGGATTTGGCCGCCGCCGGATGACCCTGTCACCCGATAGCCTGCGCAACATGATCCAGTATCAGCTTGGCGCGTCGCTTGCGATGGCGCACGCCGCAGGGTCGCAGGTGAGGCATTTCAAATTGCACGGGGCACTGTCGAACATGGCCAGCGAGGATGCAGACCTTGCGCGCATCTGTTACCGCGCCGCGCTGGATATTGCGCCCGACATTACCATTCTCGTTCTCGCGGCCACCCCGATGCAGCGGGTCGCAGAGGATCTGGGCTGTAACTGGGCCGGTGAGATTTTCGCCGACCGCGCCTATAATGACGATGCCATCCTGGTCGATCGCAAGCTGCCCGGTGCGGTTATCCACGATGCCGCCGTGGCAGCAGAGCGTATCCTTGGGATGGTCACGCAAAACGCGATCATCGCCGAAAGCGGCAAACGGATAGCGACGCGCGTCGATACAATCTGCGTGCATGGCGACACCACCGAGGCAATCGAAATCGCGCGTGCGGTGCGTGACAAGCTTGAAGGCAACGGCGTGCGCCTGTCACAGTTTGGCACGTCCTAAACTGGTTGCGTTGAAATCAAAGCAAGTTAGTTGGTGACCCCGATTGGATTCGAACCAATAACCTGCCCCTTAGGAGGGGGCTGCTCTATCCAGTTGAGCCACGGGGCCACGCGTGGTTTTCATTACCCGTCTGAAAAAGATTTGTCATCGCCCGATTTACCCCTCAACCACTGGCATGTGGCTGGCCGCTTGATCAGGGCGGTGTGTTCGCGGTAACACTTGGCGAAGACCTTTCAGGAAAACGCCCTTGACCCAGCATGATAACCACCCTCTGACCCTGCGCGATGTTTCCGAGGCTGCGGGCGTGTCCGAGATGACCGTCAGCCGGGTTTTGCGCAACAAGGGCGATGTGTCGGACGGCACCCGTAAACGGGTTCTGGAGGCCGCAAAGCGGCTTGGATATGTGCCCAACAAGATCGCGGGGGCCCTGGCCTCAAACCGGGTCAATCTTGTGGCGGTGATCATCCCGTCGATGTCAAACATGGTTTTCCCCGAGGTCATGACCGGCATCAGCCAGATCCTTGAGGAAACCAGCCTGCAACCGGTTGTCGGCCTGACTGGGTATCGCCCTGAAAAAGAAGAAAAAGTTCTCTATGAGATGCTGTCGTGGCGGCCCTCTGGCGTGATCATCGCCGGGCTTGAGCATTCCGATGCCAGCCGCGCGATGCTGCGCGCAAGCGGTATTCCGGTGGTCGAGATAATGGATGTTGACGGCACCCCGATCGATTCTGTCGTTGGCATTTCGCATCGTCGCGCCGGTCAACAGATGGCGCAGGCGATCATCAAGGCCGGGTACAAACGCATCGGCTTTCTCGGCACCAAGATGCCGCTTGATCACCGCGCGCGCAAACGCTTTGAAGGTTTTACCGAGGCGCTTGCCAAGGCCGGCATCGAGATCGCCGATCAGGAATTCTACTCTGGCGGATCGGCTCTTTTAAAAGGGCGCGAGATGACAGAAGAAATCCTGCGCCGCACGCCTGACATCGATTTTCTCTATTATTCCAATGATATGATTGGTGCAGGCGGCTTGCTTTACCTGCTCGAACAAGGCGTCGATATTCCCGGTCAGGTCGGGCTTGCAGGGTTCAACGGGGTTGATCTTCTCAAGGGGTTGCCGCGTGAATTGGCAACGATGGATGCCTGTCGCCTTGAAATCGGGCGCAAAGCTGCCGAGATTATCGCGACCCGCGCCGAAGCCGCCGGCCCGACCGATCCGATGCGCATCACGCTTGAGCCGACGATAAGCCTTGGCGATACCCTGCGCCGGTCCTGAACGTCGAGGTTTTTGCACCCTCCCTGCATTTCGCTTTTGCATTTGTCGCGCGAATCGCAAAAGGCTTGTGGGAATGGCCCCAACAGGGGCGTGCGAACAGGGACACCATACATGAAAATCGGTTTTATCGGACTGGGCAATGTCGGCGGCAAACTTGCCGGGTCAATCCTGCGCAATGGGTTTGACCTCACGGTGCGCGACCTGAACGACACTCTGGTGCAGGACTTTGTTGCGCGCGGGGCCAAAAGTGCGGCCAGCCCCAAGGAACTGGCCGAGACCTGTGATATCGTCATCACCTGCCTGCCGTCGCCCGCCGCCTGCGCGGCCGTGATGGAGGCCGAAGACGGTATTTTGGCCGGGATCAGCAAGGGCAAGATCTGGGCCGAGATGTCCACCACCGACGAATCCGAAGTCAAACGCCTTGCCGAACTGGTCAGCGCCAAGGGGGCCTCGGCGATTGAATGCCCGGTCTCGGGCGGCTGTCACCGGGCCGCCACTGGCAATATCTCGATCTTTGCCGGCTGCGACCGTGACACGTTTGAACGGATGCTGCCGATGCTGACCACCCTTGGCCGCCGCGTGCTGCATACCGGCCCCATCGGTTCTGCCTCGGTTCTCAAGGTCATGACCAATTATCTGGCCACCGCCAATCTGCTGACGATGTGCGAGGCGATGGTGACGATGAAAGCGGCAGGCATGGATATGGCCACGACCTATGAGGCGATCGTGATTTCCTCGGGCACCTCATTTGTCGCCGAAACCGAAGGTCAGGTGATCCTGAACGGCAGCCGCGATATTTCCTTCACCATGGATCTGGTGCTCAAGGATATTGGCCTCTTTCACAAGCTGGCCGAACAGCACAACATCCCGCTGGAAATCAGCCCGCTGATGATCGACCTTTTCAAGGACGGGCAAAAGCGGTATGGCGAACGCGCGCAATCGGATGATATCATTCGCCGTCTGGAAGATGCCACAGGCCTGTCGATTCTGGCTGATGGTTTCCCGACCGAGATGGTGGATGATGAACCCGAAGAGCCCGGATATGAAGTGTTGCCAAATAACCGCTTGGCGGCGGAATAAGGCGGCTACCCTTCGGCGTTAACCATATCTTAAAGAAAACATTGCTGAAATGGTCACCTGATGGTTGAATTGCGCGATGTTTCGCGGCCTGTGTGGTGAGTCTTTGGAATGCTGTTTCTTGCTAGTCTAATCGGAATGATGGCGGTCGGGGCAGCGACCTTTGTCGGCATCGACCCCACTGAGGACGATGCCGAGGATCTCGATACAGGCAATAACCCAGAGGAAAATTCTGGCGATGACGGCCCTGAAGCCGCACCACTTGACCTTATACAACAAGCAATTGACGAGTCTGATGACAGTGACGCTCCGTCTTCTGTCCTATCTGCCTTTGCCCTGTCTGGTGCAGAGTCCGCATCCGATGATGAAGAGGACGATCAGGCCGAGAACGACGACGATGATGATTTCGATGAAAACGATGACCGCATCGGCGCCATACTAAGCGGCGATGATGATCAGAACGACGTTGCGGGCACCGAGGGTGACGATCAAATCAACGGCTATGCCGGCGATGACACTGTCTCCGGGGGCGAGGGCGATGATCAGCTGTTTGGCGATCTGGGCCATGACGACCTTCATGGCGGGGATGGCGAAGATACGCTACATGGGGGTGACGACGACGACGACCTGCATGGCGACGATGACGACGACGTGCTTTTTGGCCATAATGGACAGGACACTCTTGAAGGCGGCACCGGCGACGACAGCCTTGTCGGCAGTGCAGGCAACGATAACCTGCGCGGCGGTGACGGCGATGATGCCCTGCATGGCGATCTGGATGACGACACGCTTGATGGCGGCCTGGGTCAGGACACGCTTTTTGGTGGCTGGGGCGATGATGTCATAAACGGTGTGACCGATGACGACACGACCGAAGAGGCCGATGATATCGACGGGCTTGATTACCTGAACGGCGGCGGCGGCGATGACCTTATTATTGCCGGGCGCGACGATATCGTGACTGCCGGCGCGGGCGAAGATTCGATTGTGCTTGGCGATTGGCTCTCACAGGATCATCAGGCCGAAGTGCTTGATTTCTCTGCAGCTGACGATTCCCTGATGGTGTTTTTCGATGATAGCAACGGCGCCGATCCAGAGGTCAGCCTTGAGGCCGACGAAGAAAACGAGGCCAATCAGCATCTTGTGCTGAACGGCGTGCGGATTGCCATGATTGCCAATGCCGAGGGTCTGTCACTGGATCACATCACCCTACTGCCGCAAAGCAGTTTTGCTGCGGCAACCGGACTGTGACCCGGTAGCGCGATTCGCGCTTTCATTTCCGCCCAATTCCCCCTATACGCGCGTATCCTTCGGGCCCGTCCCGAGGCGATCTCTAATGGACCTGGCTGGACGACATCCCGGCCTGTGCCCGCAACATTGACTTAAAAGGAGACCCCGATGTCGATTACCGTAGAAGAAAAAGAACGCGTCATCAAAGAATTCGCAACCAAAGAAGGCGACACCGGGTCGCCCGAAGTACAGGTTGCGATCCTGACGTCGCGGATCACCACGCTGACCGAACATTTCAAAATCCACAAGAAAGACAACCACGGTCGTCGTGGCCTTTTGAAAATGGTCGCCCTGCGCCGGAAGCTTTTGGATTACGCGAAATCCAAGGATGAAGGCCGCTATCGCGACCTGATCCAACGCCTCGGTATCCGCCGCTAAGACAAATGCCGCGCCCCTTCAAGGGCGCGGTTTTACATGATCCGATTGGTACGCCCACCTGGCTTTGCGGGGGTAACAGGATGAAGAAAAGCCGCGGGGCAATGTGGCCCCGGATGCAAAATGGGCCCGACGGGATACGCCCGATACGGCCAACATAGGAAACGTGATGTTTAAAGAGACGAAAAAATCGATGCAGTGGGGGGAAGAGACCCTCACACTTGAAACCGGCAAGATTGCCCGTCAGGCCGATGGGTCTGTCATTGCCACGCTTGGTGAAACCAGCGTTATGGCGAATGTGACCTTTGCCAAAGAGCAAAAACCGGGAATGGATTTCTTCCCGCTGACGGTTCACTACCAAGAGAAATACTATGCGGCCGGCAAAGTGCCCGGCGGCTTTTTCAAGCGCGAAGCACGCCCTTCGGAAAAAGAAACATTGACCGCGCGCCTGATCGACCGTCCGATCCGCCCGCTGTTTGTACCGGGTTTCAAAAACGAAACCCTGGTGATGTGTACCGTTCTTAGCCACGATCTGGTCAATGACCCCGATATCGTTGCGATGATCGCCACCTCGGCCGCGCTGACCATTTCGGGCGCGCCGTTCCGTGGCCCGATTGCCGGTTGCCGCGTTGGTTTCTCGGATGGGGAATATATCCTCAACCCCGAGATCGACGATATGCACAACCTGCGCAACAACCCCGAGCAGCGCCTTGATCTGGTCGTCGCAGGTACCAAAGACGCCGTGATGATGGTCGAATCCGAGGCCTATGAGCTTAGCGAAGAAGAAATGCTTGGCGCCGTGGCCTTTGCACATGAGCAAATCCAGCCGGTTTGTGACCTGATCATCGCGCTCGCCGAAGATTGTGCGAAGGAGCCGTTCAATTTCAGCCCGCCGGATTACTCTGACCTCTACGCGGCCGTCAAAGCCGCCGGTGAAGACGAGATGCGCGCCGCGTTTGCCATTCGTGACAAACAGGAACGCACCCATGCGATCACTGCGGCGCGCGACGCGATCAAAGCCAAGCTGACCGAAGAACAGCTTGACGATGGCAACCTCGGTTCGGCATTCAAAAAGCTGGAATCGACCGTTCTGCGCGGCGATGTCGTGAAAAACGGCAACCGGATTGATGGTCGTCGTCTGGACGAAATCCGCGAGATCGTCTGTGAAACCGGCCTCTTGCCGCGGACCCACGGTTCGGCGCTGTTCACCCGCGGGGAAACCCAGGGCCTTGTCGTGACCACCCTTGGCACCGGCGACGATGAACAGTTCATCGACGCGCTGCACGGGAATTTCAAATCGAACTTCCTGCTGCACTATAACTTCCCCCCCTATTCGGTGGGCGAAGCCGGGCGCGTTGGCCCTCCGGGACGTCGTGAAATCGGCCATGGTAAACTTGCATGGCGCGCGCTTCAGGCTGTTCTGCCTGCCGCAACCGATTTCCCCTACACCATCCGTCTTGTGTCGGAGATCACCGAATCCAACGGCTCGAGCTCAATGGCGTCGGTCTGTGGCGGGTCGCTGTCGATGATGGATGCGGGCGTTCCGCTCAAGACATCCGTTGCCGGTGTGGCGATGGGCCTTGTGCTTGAAGATGACGGATCTTTTGCGATCCTGTCGGACATCCTTGGTGACGAAGATCACCTCGGCGACATGGATTTCAAAGTGGCCGGCACCTCGGAAGGTATCACCTCTTTGCAAATGGACATCAAGGTTGCGGGCATCACGCCCGAAATCATGAAACAGGCGCTTGAGCAGGCCAAAGCCGGCCGCATGCACATCCTGGGCGAAATGGACAAAGCGCTTTCTGGCGCCGCTGACTTCAGCATCCACGCCCCCCGGATCGAAACCATGCAGGTCCCGACCGACAAGATCCGTGAAGTGATCGGCTCGGGTGGTAAAGTGATCCGCGAGATCGTCGAAGTGTCGGGCGCCAAGGTCGATATTAACGACGAAGGCATCATCAAGATCGCATCGCCCAACGCCGATTCGATCAAGAAAGCCTATGACATGATCTATTCGATCGTGGCCGAGCCCGAAGTTGGCCAGGTTTACGATGGCAAGGTCGTCAAGATCGTCGATTTCGGTGCTTTCGTGAACTTCTTTGGCAAGCGCGACGGTCTGGTGCACGTAAGCCAGATCGAAAACCGCCGCCTGAACCATCCCAGCGATGTGCTGAAAGAAGGTCAGGACGTTAAGGTCAAGCTGCTTGGTTTTGATGATCGCGGCAAGGTGCGCCTGTCGATGAAAGTCGTCGATCAGGAAACCGGCGCTGAGGTCGCAGCTGAGGCGGCTGAAAAAGACGCCGATTGATCGCTGTCTTGCTATAAATCAAGGCCCCGACGTTTTCGCCGGGGCCTTTTTTGTGTCTAAAGCCTTACGCGACGTCATCCGAATTTTGACCCAAAGGTAAGGTTTTCCATACGGGACAAACCCATGTTTTTTCCCCATGAACGGGTTTGCGCAGTGTGACAGAGATACGCTTGTCACCAGTTACAGATTTTGCTTTCACGATTGACTGCTGTGCGCCATCACTCACGATCTTGCGTACCAGTCGGGGCCCCGGTGGAAACACCGGGGCTTTTGACGTTCTCAGACGCGGGCATCGGCCAAA
>CBDTZA010000024.1:0-10917 GCA_965364785.1 uncultured Roseovarius sp.
CCCAGCCAGATCGAGACCATCGACATGGCCCGTCGCGGTATCCACAATGAGGGCGCGCGCGTTCTGGCCGAACGGCTTGAGGGCAAGGCCGCGATCGACAATGACACCGCGCGCCGCTTGTTCACGCTGATCTGCGTGCTGCATTTCGGGGGCTGAGGGCATGCCCGACCCGCTGCCGCAATCGGTTTTGTTTTGCTGCGACCACAATGCCGTCCGCTCGCCCATGGCCGAGGGGATCATGAAAAAGGTCTATGGCACCGGCACCTATGTGCAATCGGCAGGTGTCAAAAGCGATATGGACATCGACGGGTTCAGCATCGCGGTCTGCCGGGAAATCGGGGTCGAGCTGGATCGTCACCGCACCCGAAGCTTTGACGAGATGGAACAGTGGGGCGATGACCTGTCCTCGTTTGATGTGATCGTCGCGCTCAGCCCTGCCAGCCATCACCGCGCGCTGGAACTGACCCGGTTTTTTCATCTCGATGTGGTTTACTGGCCGATCCTGGACCCAACCGGCCTTGCCCAGACCCGCGAGGCGCGGCTGGCGGCCTATCGCAAGACCCGCGATCAGATCATCGGCCACCTGCAAGAGCGTTGGGGCCCGCCCGGAGAACAGACATGAACACCACCGTCCAAGCCTATTTCAATGCCTTCAATCGCGGCGATGTGCCGGCCATGCTGGCCTGTTTGTCCGAGGATGTGGCGCATCACGTCAACGAGGGCAAGGTGCGCCCGGGCAAGGACATGTTCCGCGACTTTTGCGAGCATATGAACCGCTGCTATCGCGAAGAGCTGACCGATATGGTGATCTTTGACGGCGAGGGCGGCACCCGCGCGGCGGCGGAATATATCGTCAATGGCACCTATCTTGAGACCGACGAGGGCCTGCCCGACGCAAGCGGGCAGAGCTATCGTCTGTCGGCGGGGTCGTTTTTCACGCTCAAGAATGGGCTGATCACGCGGGTGGTGACCTATTACAATCTGGCCGATTGGATGGCACAGGTGTCTTGATCCGGATTGCGCGGCTGACCGGGGCGGCGCTTGCGGGTGCTATGCCGGATGTGGCGGCGCTTCGGATCGCGGTATTTCGCGACTGGCCCTATCTCTATGACGGCGAGGCTGCTTATGAAGAGCGCTATCTGGAGACCTATCGCCAGAGTGAGGACGCCATTTTGGTTGGCGCTTATGAGGGCGAGCGTCTTGTCGGGGCCGCGACCGGCACCCCGATGGAAGATCACGCCAGCGATTTCGCTGCCGCCTTTGACGGGCAGGGCATCGCATTGAACGACATCTTTTATTGTGCGGAAAGCGTGCTCTTGCCTGCCTATCGGGGGCAGGGGGTGGGGCATCGCTTCTTTGATATGCGCGAGGATCACGCCCGCGCGCTCGGGCGCAGGCATTGCGTCTTTTGCGGGGTGGTGCGGCCCGCGGATCATCCACTCCGGCCTGCGGGATACCGCCCGCTCGACGCGTTCTGGCGCAAGCGGGGCTATGCGCCGGTCGAGGGCGCGGTCGCTGCGTTCCGCTGGAAGGATATCGACCGGAGCGAAGAGACCGACCACCCGCTGCAATTCTGGATGCGCGCACTCTGAAACCTATGGGATTTCCGCCACTTTTCGCAAAATTGTCAAAGTTTTGCTGGCAAATGGCCCTGCGCCTTTGCTAATCGCGACATGCCGGGGGGCAATAAATTTTAGGAGCGTGCCGAATGACGCGTCTTTTTGCCTTGGCCCTTGGCCTTTACGCGGGCCTGTCCACGATGGCTCTGGCCGAAGGCCGATACCGGATCGGCTATGGCTTGATTTTCACCAATGATGTGATTGGCGACACCAAGGACCGCTGGCACACCGGGTCGGTGGCGTCGAGCCGGGTCTGGGCCGATGGCTGGGAGGGCGCGGCGCCCGAGCGTTTTGGCGATCTGCTGGAATTCCGCTTCAACGGCGAGGTCATCGCCCCGGAAAACCTCTCAAGCCCCGCCGCTCAGGACAGGCCTTTCGTCGGCGCCCTGAGCTTCGGGCTGCACACGCATTTCAAACCGGCTCAGATCGAATATGCCATGGGTGCCGATCTGATCGTCACCGGCGCGCAGACCGGGCTCGATGATTTTCAGGATTTCATCCATGACATCGTGGGCGAGCGTGAAATAAACCGGGCGACGCGGCGCAATCAGGTCGATAACGCCTTTCGCCCTTCCGGTGTTTTCGAGGCCGGGCGCCCGTTCGATCTGGGCGCGGCGCGCATTCGCCCCTTTGCCGAGGCACGGGTTGGCGTCGAGGATCTGGTGCGCGTCGGGGCCGATATCACCATCGGATCGCTGATGCGGGATGAGTTGATGATACGCGAGCCGGTGACCGGCCAACGCTATCGCGTGGTGCGCGAGGACCGCCCCGGCATGGCCTTTGTCCTGGGCGGCGATATCGCCTATGTGGGCAACAGCGATTACCTGCCTGCGCGCAGCGGCGTCACCGTCACCGAGGACCGCACCCGCCTGCGTGGCGGGGCGCATTGGGAAGGGCGCAGGGGCGGCTCCATTTTCTATGGCGTGACATGGCTCAGCGAGGAATTCGACCAGCAGAGCGAGGGGCAGGTCGTTGGCTCTGTGCAGTTTAGGTTGCGCTTCTGACAAAAATTCCAATGAGGGCTTTCCAGAGTGATTCGGCTTTGTTAAGCTTCAACTAATAAAAAAAAACGATGAGGCAGGCAGTAGGGTTATGGGAACGGGCTTTTGTGGCACGTTCGTCATCTCCTGGTCGCAAACGAAGTTAGATGGTCTGAGAGCTGCACCCGTGCAGTCGCTTTCTGTCGGGGTCACATGGTCCTGGCATGGCGATACCGTGCGGGTGGATGGGCCAAACGAATTGCTGCGACTTGAGATGTCGGATGGTGAAGCCGTGAACCGCAAACGTGCGGCACGGATGGTGCGGCGCCTTGTGGGCGCGGCAATGAGTAATACACGCGACCTGGATCGGGTCGAGGTGGCAGACCCCATCATGGATATCGGGTTCGTCGTAACCGACGGAACCCGCAGTTACACGGTGACGATCATCGAGGTCGGCGGCGACGGCGCACCGCTTTTGATGTTCCATGACGATATCCCGCCCGTTGGGCGCGAAATGTGGGTGGTGCATCATTCGTTGGAAGGCATGCGCGGGGCCTCAACCGGGCCGGGCAGCGGCGGGGTGATCTGTTTCACCCCCGGCACGCGGATTGAAACCCCCGACGGGCCGCGCCTTGTGGAAGAGCTTCGCGAAGGCGACCGGGTGCAGACCAAGGATAACGGCGCCGAAGAAATCCAATGGATCGGCAGCCGCCGGATGACTGGCGCGCGCTTGTTCGCGATGCCCAAGCTGCGGCCCATCCGCCTGCGGGCCGGGGCGCTTGGGATTGACCGGCCGGATGCGGAATTGCTGGTTTCGCCCGAACACCGTCTTTTGGTTCAGGGCGCTGTGGCGCGGGCGCTGTTCAACACGACCGAGGTTCTGGTGACGGCGCGCGACCTGATCAACAATGACACGGTGACGGTCGATCTGGCGTCGCGCGAGGTGACCTATATTCACCTCTTGTTGCCCTGCCATCAGATCATCTGGGCCAATGGCGTTGAAACCGAAAGCTTTCACCCTGCAAGTGCCGCGCTATCAACCCTGTCGGACGCAGATCGCGGGCGGTTGTTGGCGTTGAACCCCAATCTGGAATTCGAGCCGCACCTTTATGGCGGCTTTGCGCGGCGCTGTCTGAACGGGCCAGAGGCGGCTATTCTCGCCTATGAGGCGGCGTAAGGTTCAGGCGGTGATCGGGGGCGCTGCCCCCTTCCGCCCCAAGGGGCGTCACTTTGAGTATTTTTGCCAAGAAGAAGCCCCCGCTTGAGTGGTTGACAGCACCTGTTGGCCCTGTATAAGCGCGGCTTCATTGGTGTTGGTGGCCCCTGCAAGGGGATGCCTGTCGGGACCCTGTCGAAAGATAAGACCAAAGGACAACGCCCTTCATCGCTGTCTACGCCCCGAAAAGTGGGAACCGGTTTTCGGATCAGGTGTGGACGCTCTTAGAACGAAGGAGATCAGCCGTGACAAAACGCACGTCTGCCAAGTACAAAATTGACCGCCGCATGGGCGAAAATATTTGGGGCCGCCCCAAATCACCCGTCAATCGCCGTGAATATGGCCCCGGCCAGCATGGTCAGCGCCGCAAGGGTAAAGTCTCTGATTTTGGTCTTCAGCTGCGTGCCAAGCAAAAGCTTAAAGGCTATTACGGCGATCTGACCGAAAAACAGTTCCGTCGCATCTTTACCGAGGCCGAGCGTGTCAAAGGCGATACCGGCGAGAACCTGATTGGTCTGCTCGAGCGCCGTCTGGACGCGGTTGTTTACCGCGCCAAATTTGTTGCCACCATCTTTGCCGCCCGTCAGTTCGTGAACCACGGCCATGTGTCGGTAAATGGTCAGCGCGTGAACATCCCCTCTTACCGCGTTAAAGAGGGTGACGTGATCGAAGTGCGTGATCGCTCCAAGCAAATGACGGTTCTGCTGGAAGCTGTGCAACTGGCCGAGCGTGACGTTCCCGATTACATCGATGCGGATCATTCCAAGATGAAGGCCACCTTTGTGCGTCAGCCGGGCCTGTCGGATGTGCCCTATCCGGTGCTGATGGAACCGAACCTCGTTATCGAATTCTACGCGCAGAACTAAGCTCAGCTTATTGTCTGCCAGAGGCCGCGACGGGAAACCGCCGCGGCCTTTTTCGTTTGGTGCTGGTCAAGTGTGGGTGCCAAAGCTAGAACATCGCTTGGGAGATTTTTGATATGACCAAGATATTACCGCAGCCGGGCATTATGAAGATCGCGCCTTACCAGGGTGGGGCGTCGCATCTTGCGGGCATGACCAATGTGGTTAAGCTGAGTTCCAACGAGAACCCGTTTGGCCCCTCTGAGGCGGCTAAAGAAGCGTTTCGCAAGGCGGCCTATGAGCTTCACCGCTATCCCTCGACCGACCACGCGGGACTGCGCGCGGCGATTGGCGAGGTGCATGGGCTTGATCCAGAGCGCGTCGTGTGCGGTGTCGGCAGCGATGAGATCATTTCCTTTCTCTGCCAGTCCTATGCCGGGCCGGGCGATGAGGTGATCCATACCGAGCACGGCTTTGCCATGTACCGGATCAGCACGCTGGCCAATGGCGCGACGCCGATCGAGGTGCGCGAGCGCGAGCGGGTGACCGATGTGGATGCCATTCTGGCGGCCTGCACCGACAAGACCCGGCTTGTGTTCATCGCCAACCCCAACAACCCGACAGGCACGATGGTGGGCGAGGCCGATCTGGCGCGGCTGGCGGCGACCCTGCCCGAGCGGGCGCTGTTGGTGATTGATGGCGCTTATGCCGATTATGTCGATGGTTATGACGGCGGCGCGGCCCTTGTCGAGGCGCGTGACAACGTTGTCATGACGCGCACCTTTTCCAAGCTTTACGGGCTTGGCGGGCTGCGCGTCGGCTGGGGCTATGGGCCGCAACATGTGGTGGATGTGCTCAACCGGGTGCGCGGGCCGTTCAACCTGAGCCATGCCGCACTTGTCACCGCCGAGGCAGCGGTGCGCGATACCGAGTGGGCCGCGAAATGCCGCGATGACAATACCCGCATGCGCGCCTGGCTTGCCGAGGCACTGGCGGGCTATGGCGTGGCCTCTGATACCTCGACCGGGAATTTCATTCTGGCGCGGTTTTCTGAGCGCGCCGAGGCCGAGGCCTGTGATGTGCATCTGCAATCCGAGGGTCTTATCGTGCGCAAGGTGGCGGGATATAACCTGCCGCATTGCCTGCGGATCACGGTGGGCGACGAGCCGAGTTGCCGCCGCGTGGCGCATGCGATTGGCCAGTTCATGGGGCAGGCGCGATGACTGTGATCTATGAGCGTGTGGCGCTGATCGGGCTGGGCCTGATTGCCTCGTCAATGGCGCATGCGATCCGGCGTGCGGGTTTGGCGGGCGAGATCACCGGCTATGCCCGCTCAAGCGAGACGCGCGATGTGGCGCGCGAAATCGGGCTGTGTGACCGGGTCTGTGACAGTGCCGCCGAGGCCGTCAAGGGCGCCGATCTTGTGGTGCTCTGCGTGCCGGTGGGCGCGATGGGGGACGTGGCGGCCGAGATCGCGCCCGCTTTGAAACCGGGCGCCACGGTAAGTGATGTCGGATCGGTCAAGCGGGCGGTGATCGACGCGGTGGCGCCGCATCTGCCTGAGGGGGTGCATTTTGTCCCGGCCCATCCGCTGGCCGGGACCGAGCATTCGGGGCCGCGTTCGGGCTTTGCCGAGCTGTTTGACAACCGCTGGTGCCTGATCGTGCCGCAGGAAGGAAGTGATCGCGCGGCGGTGACCCGGCTTGAGAGTTTTTGGCAGGCTTTGGGCGCGCATACCGATGAAATGGACGCCGATCATCATGATCTGGTGCTGGCCGTCACCAGCCACGCGCCGCATCTTATTGCCTATACGATGGTTGGCGTGGCCGATGATCTGCGCCGGGTGACCGACAGTGAGGTGATCAAATATTCCGCTGCTGGTTTTCGCGATTTCACCCGGATTGCGGCCAGTGATCCGACCATGTGGCGCGATGTGTTTTTGAACAACAAAGAGGCGACGCTGGAAATTCTGGGGCGCTTCACCGAAGAATTATTCGCGCTTCAGCGGGCAATCCGCATTGGCGATGGCGATCACCTGCACGCCTATTTCACCCGCACGCGGGCGATCCGGCGCAGCATTATCGAGGCCGGGCAGGACACCGATGCGCCTGATTTCGGCCGGGCGCGGCCGAGATGAGGCGGGTGGCCTTAACCCTTGCGCTCGGGCTGAGCGCGCTGGCCACGGGATGCGGGCGCGGCGACGAGCAGACAGTGAGCAGCAATAGCGGCGGTTTGTGTGGCCGACCGGGCCTTGCGGGGCAGGTTATTGGCCCGGTGAGCAATCCGGTCGATGGCTGTGGGTCTGATCATGCGATCCGGCTAGAGGCGGTGGCGGGCATCCGGCTGAGCCAGCCTGCGACGATGGATTGCCCGACGGCGCGCGCGCTTGAGACCTGGGTCAAGAAAAGTGCGAAGCCTGAGGTGGGGCGCATGGGCGGTGGGCTGAGCGGTTTGCGGGTGGTGGCGCATTATACGTGCCGGACCCGCAACAGCCAGCCCGGAGCGCGGATTTCAGAGCATGGCCGGGGCAAGGCGATTGATATCGCAGCGCTGCAATTGCGCGACGGGACAGAGATTGCGGTTCTGGACGATTGGGGGCAAGGGCCGAGGGGCCGGGTTTTGCGCAAGACCCACAAGGCCGCCTGTGGGCCGTTCGGCACGGTGCTTGGCCCCAATTCCGACCGCCATCACCAGGATCATTTCCATTTTGACACCGCGTCGCATCGTGGCGGGCCTTATTGCCGGTAAGTTTGGCGTCGAACCGCCTTTGGTGGTCCGATCCGCCGGGGGCTGTGCCCCGTCGCCATTGTCTCTCGGACCAATGGCGCGACAATGGCGGCCCCCCGGATATTTAGAGCCAGAAGAAGGCGTGCTTTTAACGCAGGCGCAGCACCGGGGCAGGGCCAAGCGGGATCGGGCCGAGCATGACGCGCCCATTTCGCAGGTTAAGCGGGATGTCGAGAGTCTGCGGATTGCCCGCCATTTGCGCCATCAGCGACAGGCCGGATTCAAGGGTTTTTGCCAGGGATTCGGGTAAGGCACCCGAGGCGACGGCGAGCTCAAGGATATCGCGCCAGTTGCGGGCTTTGATCGTGATCTCGCCGGTGGGCTGGCCCATATCATTGATCGAGACCTCGCCGGCGGCTTGCAGTTGAAGCTGGCCCCATGTGGCATCGGCCAGCGCCAGGTTGATATGGGTGGGTTGGGGGCGTGCGTCCTCAATGGCGCTGCGATCCCAGGGTTTGTCGAAGGTCACAGTGAGATCGGCGCGCAGCCCGGCCAGTTGCGAGGGCAGCGTGTTTTGCGGATCAAGCCGGGCGCGCCACGGGGTTGAGGGGCTTAGCCCTTCCGCCGAGAGACCCAGCCGATAGGTGGCCTCGTTGGTGCGCTCAGCGGCGAGGGTGAGCGCGGTCAGCGCGGTTGTCTCATCCGGGCGCCCAAGAGGGGTCACGCGCAGGAATTCAGCCGCCAGAGTGGCGCGTTCGGGGGCAAGCGCGGTACTCGGGGTCAGAACCAGACTTGCGCGCATATCGGTGCTTTGGACGCGGAATTTATCCTGTGGTGTCGCGATCAGCTGATCATTGGGCCAGACCGCGATCACGTGGTTGGGGCGATAACTGAGCGTCAGGATCTGGAAAAACGGCGTCTCCCAGGCAAGGCCGGTTTCAGGATCGGCGAGGGCGAGGTCGCTAAAACTGGTGTCAAACCGGTTGGGAAAGCCCTGAACCGACAGATCAGAGGTTTCGGCCACCCAGCCCTCGGCGCGGCGGGCGTCAAACCATTGGCCGAACGCCTGTTGCAGGCCCTGTTGGCCGACAAACCAATAGCCGGACCAGCCAAGGGCGGCGATCACGATCAATGTCAGCAATGCTCTCATCTGCAAGCGCCCCTTTCATGCCTTCTTGTGATGGTGTTTATAGGGGCAAAAGCGTGAGGAACAGCAAAATGACAATGTGGGTTTTTGGCTATGGGTCATTGGTCTGGAACCCCGGATTCAAGGCGCAGGATCGGGTGATTGCCAGCTTGCCGGGCTATCACCGGAGTTTCTGCATGCGCAGCATTCACCACCGGGGCACCGATGACAACCCAGGGCTTGTTCTTGCGCTGGACGAGGCGCCGGATGCGATCTGTCATGGGGTGGCCCTGTCGGTGGTGTCAGAGCGCGCGACCGAGGTGCTTGAATACCTGCGTGAACGCGAGCTGATTTCCTCGGCCTATATCGAAAAGAGGCTTGAGATTGACCTGGCCGATGGGCGGCGGGTCGAGGCGGTGACCTATGTGATCGACCCGGATCATGTGCAATATTGCGGCGGTCTGGACCTTGAGGAACAGGCCGGCATCATTGCCCGTGCGGTTGGCGGGCGCGGGCCGAATACCGAGTATCTGTTCAATACGACCGAACATCTGGGCCAGCTTGGGATCATTGATCGCGACCTTGATTGGCTGGTGCGCCGGGTGCGCCATCTGGCTGGATAAATCCTTGGCTTGTCAGGTCTTAACGCGTAGGGTTGGACCAATAATTCAAGTGTCGGGAGCGTCCAGATGGACCAGCCGGACCGCGAGGTCGAGCCACAGTTTTCACATCCCGTCCGCCAGATCGTGCTTATGCTGCTCGTTCTGGTGCTCACGGGGCTTGGCGCCTTTGTCGCCTTGCCACGGGTCTTGCCTGTGTTTCAGGCCAATCCATGGCTGAACGGATTCATCCTTTTGGTGTTTTTCATCGGGGTCGTGGCCTGTTTCTGGCAGGTGTTTCAGCTGATCGGGTCGGCGCGCTGGATTGAAGGCTTTGCCGCCCAGACACCGGGGCATGAGCTGACCACTCCGCCGCAATTGCTGGCGCCTCTGGCGACGATGCTGCGCTCGCGTGGCAAACGGATGCAGATCGCCTCGACCTCGGCACGCTCGATCCTCGATTCCGTGGCACAGCGGATCGACGAGGTGCGTGACATCACGCGCTATATCGTCAACGTATTGGTTTTCCTTGGTCTTCTGGGCACCTTCTATGGCCTGGCAACGACCGTCCCGGCGTTGGTTGATACCATCCGAAGCCTCGCACCGCAAAACGGCGAGGGCGGGGCTGATGTGTTCAATCGTCTGATGATCGGGCTTGAGGCCCAGTTGGGCGGCATGGGGGTGGCGTTTTCTTCGTCGCTGCTTGGGCTTGCGGGATCGCTTGTCGTCGGTCTTTTGGAGCTGTTTGCAAGCCACGGGCAGAACCGTTTTTACCGCGAGCTTGAGGAATGGATGTCGACCATCACGCGGGTTGGCTTTGCCAGCGGCGAGGGTGAGGGCGGCGGCGAAACCGACGCCATGACCCATGTGCTTGACCATATGGCGGATCAGATGGACACGTTGCAGGCGGTGATCACCCAATCGGATGTCAGCCGCGCGATGGTCGATCAGAAACTCGGCGTGCTGGCGGATTCCATTGAACGGCTGACCCACCGGATGAGCGATAACAACCCGGTGCAAAGCGCTCTGATGCGGATGGCCGAAGGGCAGGAACGCCTGATCCAGACGCTGGAAAGCCGCGAGACGGGGGGCCATGAGGGACTGGATGCAGAAAGCCGGATGCGGCTTCGCTCGATTGACGTGCAGATGTTGCGCATTCTCGAAGAAATCAGCGCCGGGCGTCAGGAAACAATGACCGAGCTGCGCACCGATCTTGCGGCCCTGACGCGGGTGCTGGGTCAGGGCCGCCCGACCCCTGAGCGCCGCACGCGGCCGTTTGCGAGCCCCACCGCCGATCCGGACAAGACCGGGGAGCGCTGAGCATGGGCCTGTCGCGGCGCACCGGAGCACGGTTTCAGGGCTCGATCTGGCCGGGATTTGTCGATGCGATGACGGGGCTTTTGCTGGTCCTGATGTTCGTTCTGACCATTTTCATGGTGGTGCAATTTGTCCTGCGCGAAGAGATCAGCGGTCAGGCCACCAAGCTTGATACGCTTGGGGCCGAGGTTGCAGCGCTGTCGCGCGCACTTGGGCTTGAGCGCGATCGCAGCGCCGATTTGCAGGACCGGGTTGGCACGCTGACGGCGACATTGGGCGAGGCGCGGGTGCGCCAAGAGGAACAGGCGACACTGATCGACACGCTGCGCGCGCAGACAACGGCGCAAACCGCCGCCCTGAGCGCGGCAGAATCGCGGATCGCCAGCTTTGAGGAACAGGTCGCGGGCCTCTTGTCAGAGCGCGACCTCGCGCAGGGCCGGATTGCCGATTTGCAGGGTGCGCGAGACACGCTTTTGTCCGAACAAGAGACC
>CBDTZA010000025.1:0-10835 GCA_965364785.1 uncultured Roseovarius sp.
GCCTGCGCGATCTGGCCGGTCTGATCGTCATCGACTTTATCGACATGGACGAGCGTCGCAACAACATCGCCGTCGAAAAGCGCATGAAGGACAAGCTCAAGACCGACCGTGCGCGCATTCAGATTGGCCGGATTTCCGGCTTTGGTCTGATGGAAATGTCGCGTCAGCGTCTGCGCCCCGGCATGATCGAGGCCACGACACAGCCATGCCCGGCCTGTCATGGCACCGGTCTGATCCGCTCGGATGACAGTCTTGCGCTGTCGATCCTGCGTCAGATCGAGGAAGAGGGCGTGCGCCGCCGCTCGCGTGAGGTTCTGGTGAAATGTCCGGTGGGCATTGCAAACTATCTTATGAACCAAAAGCGCGAACATGTGGCAGAGATTGAAACCCGCTATGGCCTGTCGGTGCGTATCGAGGGCGACCCGACCCTTGTCAGCCCGGATTTCACGCTTGAGAAATTCAAGACAGCAACCCGCACTGTGCCAGAAATGATCGTGCCGCAATTCGTGTCGGGCAACAGCTCTATGATGGACGATCTCGAAGATGAGGTCGAAGAGGATGTAACCGAGGACGAGGACGAGGGCGAAACCCAGACCCGGACCAACACTGACGACGCAAATGGCGAGGACGGTGATAAGCCCAAAAAGCGCCGTCGACGTCGGCGTCGGCGGCCCAAATCTGGCGGCAATGGTCAGGATGACAACGGCGAGACTGCCGATAATGACCAAAGCGATGCTGTCAGCGAAGAATCCGTGCCCCAAAGCGGTGCGCAACCTGCCGTTAAGGCAGAGGCAGAGGCCGAAGACAAGCCCAAGCCCAAGCGCACGCGCAAACCCCGCAAAAAGCCAGAGCCGAAGGCGATTGAGGCAACGGATGCAGGGGCAGATGCGGTTGCAGCAGAGGCCGAGGCGCCTGCCGCCGAGGCAGAGCCCAAGCCGAAACCCAAGCGCACCCGTGCACCACGCAAGAAGAAAGAGCCCGAAGTGACGGCCGCGCCGGAACCCGAGGCCACTGAGGCAAGCGATAGCGTGGCTGCGGCCCCGGTGGCCGAAAAACCGGTGGCCGAAGAACCGGTCGTTGTCGCATCTGAGCCGACCCCCGAGCCGGTTGCAGAACCGGTCACCGAGGTCGCAAGCGCAGCGGTTCCTGCGCCAGAACCAGAGCCCGTACCGGTTGCCGCCTCAGCAGAGCCCGCGCTGGTGGCCGAGGAGGTTGAAGAAGACACCTCCAAGCCGAAACGGCGCGGTTGGTGGTCGCTCGGCGGCTAAGGCATCGCCCGTTTATCAAACTGCAAACGCCGCGCCCTGAAAAGCGCGGCGTTTCGCGTTTGCGCGCCCGTTTGCGCGCCCTAGGATTTGCGAATGATATAAGTCTGCACGCCGTTCGCCTCATAGGCCTCTACAAGGTCATGCCCGGCTTCGACGCAAAAATGCGGCACATCAATGATTGCCGCCGGATCATCGGCCTGCATTTCGATCACATCGCCAACGCCGAGCGATTTCAACCGCTTGCGCAGTTTCAGAACGGGCAGGGGGCACAAAAACCCGGTGGCATCCAGCGTGTCTTTTGGTGTCATACCTGCCAGATAGCGGCCTTGTTACAGCCTGTCCACAAGGTTGTGACGCAATCCCGGGTGACGCGCGCGCGTGAACGGGTTATGTCACAGAATATGTTTGGAATCGAAATCATAGACGCAGGTCTTTTGCCCGCGATGATTGTGGCCCTGATGGCCGGAATCATCTCATTTCTTAGTCCCTGCGTGCTGCCGATTGTGCCGCCCTATCTCGCCTATATGAGCGGGGTGAGCCTTAATGAGCTGTCCGATGGGTCCGGTAAGCGCGCCCGCGCGGTTGTGCCTGCTCTTTTCTTCGTGCTTGGCCTCTCGACGGTGTTCTTGTTCCTGGGCTTCACAGCCTCGGCAATCGGCACCGTGTTCCTGCAATATCAGAGCTATTTCAACACGGTAGCGGGCGTTCTTGTGATGGCATTCGGCGCACATTTCATCGGCATCTACCGGATTTCCTTTCTCGATCGCGAGGCGCGGATTGATGCCGGTGACCAGGGCGGGTCGTCCTTTGGGGCCTATGTTCTGGGGCTGGCCTTTGCCTTTGGCTGGACCCCCTGCATCGGTCCACAGCTTGGCGCGATCCTGTCGCTGGCGGCCTCGGAAGGGAACGTCGCACGCGGGACGACCCTGTTGGCGGTCTATGCCTTTGGCCTTGGGGTGCCGTTTATTCTGGTGGCGGCCTTCCTGCCGCGCCTGACGGGACTTATGGGCTGGATGAAGCGCCACATGGAACAGATCGAGCGGGTGATGGGCCTGTTGCTCTGGACGATTGGCCTGTTGATGCTGACCGGCGGCTTCTCGGCCTTTTCCTTCTGGCTGTTGGAACATTTCCCGGCGCTCGCGGTGCTTGGTTAAGACTTACTCTTGCCAAGATCCTGCGCTAGGCTTGCCCGCGCAAGAGGTATGGTATGAGCAGCACCAAAGCCCCCGAGGTACGCCGCAGGCGCGTGTTTTACATTCCGGGATATGATCCCATTCCGCCGCGTCGCTACCGCGAGCTTTACCGCAAGGAAAGCGCCGCGCAGGCGGGGGTGTCGGGCTATGATATCGCGCTTGGGGCGGGGGCGTCTGGCGCGCGCTTTGGCTGGACGGTGCAGGCGAGGATTGACGCCACTGAGGTCGACAGCACGTTCGCGGTGCTGGTCTGGTCCGACATCGTCAAGGACAGCATGGCGCGCGGCATTGTCGCGACCTATCTGCAACTGATGCGCACGGCGGCGACCTATATCGGCTCTGGCACGCTGTTTCGCCTGATGCGGTTGCGCAAGGGGCCGGTGATCGCGGCGCTCTATCCGGTCGGCTTTCTCATCTTGCAACTGGCGCTGGCGCTGGTGCTGGCCTGGGGGCTGGGGCGCGCCCTGTCCCTGTGGCACCCATGGGCGGCCTGGGGCGGGCTGATCGTGGTGCCGTTTGTGCTCGAATGGTTCCGGCGCATGGATGGCCGATTTTTCGCCTATTACCTGATGCATGATTATGCCTATTCGGCGCGCTACCTCGGTGCCAACCCACCCGAGCTTGAGGCGCGCCTTGCCGAGTTCAGCGCCGAAATTGCCGAGGCGCTGACGCAAGACAGCGACGAGGTGCTGGTGGTCGGGCATTCATCCGGTGCGCATCTTGGGGTGTCGATCTTGGCCGATCTGATCCGCGCGGGCAGGGTGCCCGAGGACGGCCCGGCCCTGTCCTTCCTGTCGCTGGGGCAGGTGGTGCCGATGGTGTCGTTCCTGCCGCGCGCGGACCGGTTGCGCGCCGATCTCGCCTATCTTTCGGCGCGTCCCGAATTGACTTGGGTCGATATCACCGCCCCCGGCGATGGCTGTGCCTTTGCGCTTTGTGATCCGGTCGCCGTCACTGGCGTTGCGCCCACCGGCAAACGCTGGCCGCTGATCTTGTCGGCGGCCTTCAGCCAGACCCTGAGCCCCGAGCGCTGGAAGGCGCTGCGCTGGCGGTTCTTTAGGCTGCATTTTCAATATCTCTGCGCCTTTGATCGCCCCGGCGATTACGATTATTTCCAGATCACCGCCGGCCCTCAGACCCTTGGCACGCGCTACGCCGACCGCGCCCCGTCCAAAAGCCGGATCGAGCGGCCGACCTCGGGCTATCGGAGCATGAGCCCATGAGCCTGCCGCCCAAACCGGTCCCGCGCCCCGGACGAGTGTCGCTTTGGCGTTATCTGCGGCTGTTTCGCGAGGATATCCTCTCGGCCCAGCCCGCGCGGCTTTATCGGGCCTGGATGGCCGAATTCCGCACGCCGTTCTTTCGCTCCTACCTTTGCAATCAGCCAGAGTTGATTGATCTGGTGCTCAAACAACGCCCCGATGATTTTCCGAAATCCGACCGCGTCGGCGAGGGGCTGCGCCCACTTTTGGGGCAATCGGTCTTTGTCACCAATGGCGAACTCTGGAAGCATCAGCGCCGCATCATTGATCCCGCGTTTGAGGGCGGGCGCCTGCGCGACACCTTTGCGGCCATGGTCAAGGCCGGGCAAGGCGCCGTGGCGCGCCTTGAGCCGCTTGCAACCGGCCAACCGGTCGAGATCGAGGCCGAATCGAGCCATGTGGCGGCGGATGTGATTTTTCGCACGCTGTTTTCCATCCCGATTGAAAACGCCGTCGCCGCCCGCGTGTTTGACGAATTTCGCGCCCACCAGCGCACGCAGCCGGTGCTTAACCTCGGCGCCTTTGTGCCTTTGCCGCGCTGGTTTCCGCGCTTTCACCGCCGTCGTACCCAGGAAACTGCACGCGCCATTCGCCAGTTGATCACCACGCTGACCGAAACCCGGATGACTGAGATCACAGCCGGCACCGCGCCCGATGACCTTGCCACCAAGATCATGACCACCGCCGATCCGGTCACTGGACAGCGGTTTAAGACCGAAGAGATGGTTGATCAGGTGGCGATCTTTTTTCTGGCGGGGCATGAAACCAGCGCCTCGGCTCTGGCCTGGTCGCTTTATCTGTTGGCGATGCATCCCGAGTGGCAGGACAAGGCCGCCGCCGAGGCGCAAGGCGCGCTGCAAACCCGCGCGCCGGAGTTTGGCGATATGGCGCGGCTTCGCGTGGTGCGCGACGTCTTTCGCGAGGCGCTGCGGCTTTATCCGCCGGTGCCGATGATGGTGCGCGAAACCACCTGTTCGGAACGCTTTCGTGACCGTGATATCCCGAAAGGCGCGCAGATCGTGCTTAGCCCCTGGCACTTGCACCGGCACGAGCGGCTTTGGGATAATCCCGACGGGTTTGACCCCGCGCGTTTTGGCACCGAAAACGGCAAGACCTGTCTGCGCAACGCCTATATGCCGTTTTCCGCGGGTCAACGGGTCTGTCCCGGTGCCGGGTTCGCAATGATCGAGGGGCCGCTTTTGCTGGCCATGCTGCTGCGGGCCTATCGGTTTGATCTTGTGGCTGAGCGCCCCGCGATGCCGGTGGCGCATCTTACGGTACGCGGGCGCGACGGGATCTGGCTTGCCATCACCCCGCGCGCACCGCTTGAAAAATAGCGCAAGCCACCCCTTTGCAAGCGCGCCCCTAGCCCCTATATATAACTTGTCTCTTTGGAGACTATGGACATAAACGCGCTCGTAATACGCGGATCGGACCCGGGGGCGGTACCCGGCGACTCCACCAATAATCCCTTCATTTGGGGGATCCTGGGGTCGAAATAGGATCGACGAACGTCTAAAGGGGTATTGCTTTGTCTCGGTGAGGTACCACCGTTATCGGTCCGAAAAGTACAATTGCAAATGACAATCGTGCTCCGGTAGCTCTCGCAGCGTAAGCTGTTAGAAAAACCGAAAACTTAAGCCCTTGCGCCTAGCAGTGTAAGGCGGGGTTCGCAGGCACCTGGCAACAGAAGCCTGCACTTTCATCCTCAAATTGATGGCCGCGATTGACACCCTCTCGCATTCCATGCACAAATTGCGCCATGGGGTGCTTCGCGACATCCCCGTGAGGCCCCGGCCCAAAGTCGCATCCATAACCCGCTAACCCGGAGGATGTGCCATGCCCGCCCCAAATGAAATCACCCCTCAACAATTGCTGCGCCTGATCGGAACCCCCGATTGCCCGACCCTTGTTGATATCTCTATTGATCCCGATTTTACCGCCGATCCCTATCTGATCCCCGGATCATTCCGACACCCGCACACAGATATTGATAGCCTTATCAGTAAATTGCACGGCAAAGCTTGTGTGATTTTCTGCCAGAGGGGAATCAAGCTTAGCCAGGGAATGGCGGCCTGGCTTCGCTCTGAGGGGATTGCCGCCGAATACCTCTCGGGGGGTATCTTTGGCTGGCGCGATACTCCCGGCGCGCCCCGCATTCCCGCCGCTGCCATACCGGCGCCCGTGGGGGGTAGCACTCTCTGGGTGACCCGCCACCGCCCCAAGATCGACCGCATCGCCTGTCCCTGGCTGATCCGACGATTTGTCGATCCAGCAGCGCGCTTTTTGTTCGTTTCACCCGCTGAAGTGGCAGGCGTTGCCGAACGCTACGGTGCCACGCCGTTTGACGTTGAGGGCGTGTTTTGGTCGCATCGCGGGGATCACTGTACCTTTGACACCATGTTGAACGAATTTTCCCTTGAAACAGAGGGCCTTACGCGCCTTGCCGAGGGCATTCGCGGCGCTGATACCGACCGCCACGATCTTAGCCCGCAATCGGCGGGGCTATTGGCGCTGTCGGTTGGTCTTTCGCGTCAATATCGCGACGATACTCAACAACTTGAGGCGGGTATGGCGCTTTATGACGCTCTCTATCGTTGGGCGCGTGACGGGTTTGATGAAGGTCATGATTGGCCTGCGCAAGGTGAGACGCGCAATGCATAAGCCTGATTTAAAAGACCTTTTCCATAGCTTTGGGCGTATAGGATTGCTAAGTTTTGGCGGACCGGCTGCGCAGATATCGATGATGCATGACGAATTGGTTGTACGTCAAAAGTGGTTGAGCGAACAACAGTTTCTTGGCGCGCTATCGTTTTGCATGCTGTTGCCCGGCCCCGAGGCGATGCAATTGGCCACCTATGCGGGCTGGCGGTTGCGCGGCGTGCCCGGCGGGCTATTGGCGGGGCTGTTATTCGTGCTGCCGGGCGCCTTTGTCATTCTCGCTCTGGCGATGGGATATGCCTATTTCGGAGAATTGCCGCTTGTTCAGGCGCTGTTTCTCGGGGTCAAGGCGGCGGTCGTTGTGATCGTGCTGCAGGCGCTTTTGAGCCTGTCGCGTCGCGCCCTTGTGGGGGGGCAGAGCTGGGTCTTGGCCGGTATCGGCTTTGCCGCGATGTTTTTCCTGTCGGTGCCGTTTCCGCTCATCATCGGCGCGGCGGCGCTCTGGGGTTATCTGGCAAGTCGGGGGCAGGTGAGCGCGCCAACTGTCACCACGCCGGTGCCACTCACCGCAACGCTGCGCACCGCAAGCCTTTGGGGTGCCCTCTGGGCGGCTCCGATTGTGATCGCCTGGGCGCTTGGGGCGCGCTTTTTGACCGATCTGGCGCTGTTCTTCAGCAAACTGGCGTTGGTGACCTTTGGCGGGGCCTATGCCGTGCTGGCCTATATGACCGAAACGGTTGTCTCGGCCAAAGGCTGGCTGAGCACGGCCCAGATGATCGATGCGCTTGGGTTGGCCGAGACCACGCCGGGGCCGCTTATCCTTGTGACCGAGTTTGTCGGCCTTCTGGCGGGCTTTGCCCAAGGCGGGCCGGGCTTGGCCATCCTTGCCGGGGTGATGACCCTTTGGGTAACGTTTACGCCTTGTTTCTTATGGATTTTTACCGGTGCGCCCTATATCGAGCGCCTGCTTGAGCGGCCCCGCCTAAAGGGCGCTTTGGCGGGGATATCGGCAGCGGTGGTCGGGGTGATCGCAAATCTGTCGGTGTGGTTCGCGCTTCATGTGCTGTTCGGGACAGTGACCGAGACCCGCTTTGGCCCGGTGCCCGAAATTGCAAGTTTTGCCCCGCTCAGCTTCGCCATGGTGGTGCTTGCAGGCGTATTATTGCTTTGGCTGCGCCTGTCGATGGTCCGGGTTTTGGCGCTTATGGTGCTGTTTGCGGCGGGCGTCTATGGTTTGAGTTAATCCAGCGCATTGCAGGTCTTTTGTTTTGCTTCGAATCCCCTATGCTGAATCGCAGCAATTCTCCGGGGTAAAGCATGTCTCGTTCAATCGATTATGGAAATCTGATGCACCGGGCCATGCGTGGCCTGATTCAAGAGGTGTTGATCGGGGTTCGCGACAACGGTTTGCCCGGTGCGCATCACTTTTTTATCACCTTCGACACGACCCATCCTGACGCCAAGCTGGCCGATTGGCTGAAAGAGCGGTACCCGTCGGAAATGACCGTTGTGATGCAGCATTGGTATGACAATCTTGAGGTCACGGATGACGGGTTTTCGATCACGCTGAATTTCGGCGATGCGCCTGAAACACTCTATGTGCCCTATGATTCCATTCAGACATTTGTTGATCCATCGGTTGAATTCGGTCTGCGGTTTGAAACCCAGGAGAGTGATGATGACGACGACGATGCGTCTGATCCGTCCAGCCTTGAGGCCGAGCCGAAAAAGATCGACGCAGACGTTGTCAGTCTTGACAGTTTTCGCAAATAACCCGCAGCGCAGGGCGGACCATGCCCTGCGCGACACTGTATCCCATAGTATACAGCATTGATCTTTCCGGTGCGTGCATTATGAATGGCACAAACTGCCAGAGAGAGGCTTTGCCATGACCGCGACCCGCACCGAAACCGATAGTTTTGGCCCGCTAGACGTTCCCGCAGATAAATATTGGGGCGCGCAAACACAGCGCTCGATCCAGAATTTCCCGATCGGCTGGGAGAAACAGCCGATCGCCATCGTGCGCGCGCTTGGCGTGATCAAACAGGCCTGCGCGCAGGCGAATATGGCCTCTGGCAAGCTTGACCAGAGTCTTGGCACTGCGATTGTGCAGGCCGCAGGCGAGGTGATCGAGGGCAAGTTTGACGATAACTTCCCGCTGGTCGTCTGGCAGACCGGGTCTGGCACGCAATCCAACATGAACGCCAACGAAGTCATCGCCAACCGCGCGATTGAAATTCTCGGCGGCGTGATTGGCACCAAAGAGCCGGTGCACCCCAATGACCATTGCAACATGGGGCAATCCTCGAACGACACCTTCCCCACGGCCATGCATATCGCCACCGCGATGAGCGCGCGTGACGTTCTCATGCCGGGGCTGGGAAAGCTGTTGGCGGGGCTTGATGCCAAGGCCGAAGAATTCAAGGATATCATCAAGATCGGCCGCACCCATACGCAGGATGCCACGCCGCTGACCCTGGGCCAGGAATTCTCGGGCTATGCCCATCAGATCCGTCAGGGAATCGCCCGCATCAACGCCACACTGCCCGGCATTTACGAACTTGCACAGGGCGGCACTGCCGTGGGCACGGGCCTTAACACCGCGCCCGGCTGGAGTGAAACCGTGGCCGCCAATATGGCCGCGATCACCAATCTGCCGTTTGTCACCGCGCCCAACAAGTTTGAAGCGCTCGCCGCCCATGACGCGATGGTGTTCATGTCCGGCGCTTTGGCGACCGTGGCGGGTAGCTGCTATAAAATCGCCAACGACATTCGCTTTCTCGGCTCCGGCCCGCGTTCGGGTCTGGGCGAGCTGATCCTGCCCGAAAACGAACCGGGCAGCTCGATCATGCCGGGCAAGGTCAACCCGACCCAGGCCGAGGCGCTGACGCAGGTCGCGGCGCATGTCATGGGCAATGACGCGGCGATCAAATTCGCCGGCAGTCAGGGGCATTTCGAGCTAAACGTTTACAACCCGATGATGGCCTATAACCTGTTGCAATCCATTCAGCTTTTGGGCGATGCCACCGATAGCTTTACCGAACGGATGCTTCTCGGGATCAAGGCCAACGAGCCGCGGATTGACAAGCTGATGAAAGAAAGCCTCATGCTGGTCACGGCACTGGCGCCGACCATCGGCTATGACAATGCGACCAAAGTGGCCAAGACCGCGCATAAGAACGGCACCACCCTCAAGGAAGAGGCGATTGCCCTTGGCTTTGTCGATGCCGAAACCTTTGACCGCGTTGTGCGCCCGGAAGACATGATCGGCCCGAAATGAGTTCGGGGCCGGTCAATCTGAACCGGTTCAGGAAAGACAAGGTGCGGGCCAAGGATAAGGCCCGTGCCGAGGAAAATTCTGTGAAATTTGGGCGCAGCAAGGCCCAGAAAGAGCTTGAACAGGCGCGTGCCGACAAGGCCGCGCGCGATCTTGATCAGCTCAAGGGCGAAAAATGAGCGCCCGCCCGGTCAAGCATTCGCTGACCCTCAAGGGGCATCGCACCAGCGTTTCGCTTGAGGCAGAATTCTGGCAGGCATTTCGCGACATCGCGGCGCAAAAACAGATGCCGGTCAATGCGTTGGCGGCTGAAATTGATGCAGAGCGCGGCACCGATATCGGGCTTGCCTCGGCGATCCGCCTTTACGTTCTGCGCCATTTCCAAAACGGCTAGTACAACGAAAAATGGCGCCACAGTTACGCGGCGCCATCTTGGGGTCTGGCAGCGGCTGATTACTCGGCTGGCTGGGCTTCGGCGATGCCATGCTTGTCGCGCAGGCTGTCGCGGTAAAGCGCCTTGGTCAGCGCAATCACCATCAGCACCATCACTATGGTAAAGGGCAGGGCGCCGATGATCATGGCGTTTTTCAGCGCCTCGAACGGATCGGCCGCAGCCCCGGAGTTACCCGCGATGATTAGCGCGCCGATCACCAGCGTCAGGATGATCCCCCAGATGATGCGATGCTTGACCCCGGTTTCGGCCTGACCGCCGGACATGATCGTGTTCATCACTAGAATGCCCGAATCCGCCGATGTGACCAGAAAGGTCATGATCAGCACCACGCACATGATGGTGACGCCGGTCAAAAGGCTGCCGTCGATCATGAAGCTGAGCGTCGCAAACAGCTTGTTGGTGTTGGACGCGCCAATGATTGCTCCCTGGGCGACACCGCTAAGCTCAAGGTCAATCGCCGTGGCGCCCAGAATGGTCATCCATGCAAAACAGACCAGCGCCGGCGCGATGACACAGCCAAGGATAAACTCGCGCACGGTGCGCCCCTTGGAAATGCGCGCGAGGAACAGGCCGACGAACGGCGAGAACGCGATCCACCAGGCCCAGTAGAAGGTGGTCCAGCCGGCCTGCCAGCCAAACAGACGCCCTTGGGTGCCGGCCTCATAGGCGGCAATCTTGACCTCTTCCGGCAACGCGGCGGCGGCCCCGGTCAACCCATCG
>CBDTZA010000026.1:0-10827 GCA_965364785.1 uncultured Roseovarius sp.
ATGGCAATGCACCACCGCCGCCCCGGCCTTTGCCGCCGCAATCGCGCTCTCGGCGATCTGCTGGGGCGAGCGGGGCACATGCGGGCTTTTGTCTTGCGTGGCCCCCGATCCGGTGACGGCACAGGTGATGAAAACCTCGCGGTTCATGGTAAGCGGCATGGGGGTCCTCCGGGGTTGGTGTTCAGGGCTAGCCTAGCGCGCTGGTGTTGATCTATATCTTGCCGTAAAAGACAAAAATCATGCCGCAATGGACAAAATCACCAGACGCCCCCGTCAGCATCGCCTTCCTGATCTTTGATCAGTTCTCAAACCTGTGCCTTGCAAACTGTCTTGAACCGCTGCGCGCGGCCAATACCCTGACGCGACGCCAGAGCTTTGACTGGCAGATCCTGACCCGCACGGGCGAGCCGGTGCTATCCTCTTCGGGCATGCAGGTGTTGCCGCACAAGCCGCTCAAGGCGCTTGAGGCCTGCGATTACCTGTTTGTGCTGGCCAGTTATGCCCATACCACCCATGACACTGCCGACACCCGTCGCGCCCTGCGCGCGGCGGTGACAAAGGCGAAAAACGTGGTTGGGCTGGATGCGGGGCCGTGGCTTTTGGCCTCGGCCGGGTTGCTGAACGGGCGCCGCGCCACGGTGCATTGGGATCTGCTTGACGCCTTCACCGAGCGGTTTCTGGATATCGAGGTGGCGCGTGCGCGGGTTCTGACGGATGGGCCTTACATGACCTGCGCCGGGGCGATGTCGGCGCTTGATCTGACGCTTGGGCTTATCGCGGATCGGCTTGGCCTGTCGGTGCGCCTTGATGTCGAGGCGATGTTCATCCACGGCGATCCCCCGGTCAGCCCGACCCGCGACGGGCAAGCGGTGGGTGATGCCCTTGTGCGCCGGGCGCTGACGGTGATGCGCGACACGCTTGAACGGCCCTTGTCACAGGCCGATCTGGCGCGCCACCTGTCGTGTCAGGCGCGCACGCTTGATCGCCGGTTTCGCGCGGGGCTTGGTGCGCCGCCGGGCACGGTTTACCGCCACCTGCGCCTGTCCTCGGCGCGCAAGATGCTTGAGGGCACCAGCCTTGGTATTGCCGAGATCGCCCTGCGCTGCGGGTATGATTCACCCGCCGCCATGGCCCGCGCGATGCGGCGCCATTACGGCGCCAGCCCGCGTGATCTGCGCAAATCCGGCTAAGGTCGCTCAGAGGGTCGGCAGGCGATACATCCCGGAACTGGAAAACGCGATCGAACTGCCGTCCTCAATATCCTCGGCAAAGCGCTGGGCGATGACGCGCAAAGCGGTCTGGCGTCCCTTGGCCACCAATGCGCGGCGTGACGGCAGGGCCGGGGTCAGGCCCGGATTGAGCAGGGTCTGCGACCAGATCAGCGGGTGCAATTCCTGCAGGTGATTTTCCAACAGCCAGTCAAGACAGCCATGGATGCGCGCGCGCGTCTTCTCGGACCCTGAGGGCAGACGTGCCTTGCCGCTGCGCGGTGTCATCACGATGCCGCAAAAGGCAGAGAGCTGATTTATTACATGCTGATCGCGTTTGCGCGCCACGATATCGCGCAGCCCGTCGATGAAAAAGTCGCAATCCAGTCGCTCAAGCGCGCCGGGATCAAGCGCCAATGCATCGAGATAAACCCAGGAATAGCCACCCGCACCCCAAACCTCGCCGGTGCGCGCGGCGGTGCGGCGCGCCTCAAGGTCAAGCATCTCATAGCTGCCGTAACGCGCGGGCAAAAGCACCTCGCCAAGGGCGCGCATGTGGCGCGGACTATCGGGATCAAGATCAATCAGCTTTTCGTAATCATCCGCCACCCGAAGGCGCGGTTTCTGACGCCCGGCCAAAAGCGCACATTGCGCCGAGGCCAGCGAGGGCGCATCAAGGTCAACGCCATCGAAGGGGGCCAGAATATCATCGGCACGTTTGAAATGCAGGTGAAACTGCGCCTCATGCTCGACGGTCCGCCGCTCTGTCGCGGTGGCCCGCCAGGCCCAGCCAATATCGATATGGGCCAGGGCCACGATCAGCGCGCAGGCATAGTTGTCATGGAATTCGACCTGCATTTCCTCTAGCGCGTCAATGCCGGCGCTGTCCGGCACGACCCCGTCATGCAAGGCATCTTCGGCCGCCGCGACCACATCGGCGCGCGCGCCGTAAGCCAAAAGCATCGTGGCATTCTCACCGCCCGGCGTGCGCAGACGGGCGCCATCGCCATATTCGATAAGGCGGGCCAGATCTTCCCACATCTCCTGGCGGGCCAGCTTTTGACCTTTGTCCTGATGGGTGGCGCGGGCCATTTCCTCATCCGTGACCGGCAAAGAGGGCAACAGGATGCGCTTGGTCAGGCTGTCAAGATCGGTCTGCGGCTTGCGGCGCAAAAGGCCGAGCAAGTCAGGCAGGCGGCGACCATCACGGCCCTTGCGCATGCGCTGGTCCGGGGGGGTGTTCTCTGATTCTGAAATCGGTTCAAAAGGCATGGCGTCTCCGGCGTGCTACTCTGGGGCACCCTGACGCCGCTTTTCGACAAAAAGAGGGCAACCCTTTGGTGAAGGCAGGGAATTTCAGGCGCATCGCTCGAGCGTTGCTTTGGCGGGCGACTCGGGGCACACTCGCCAAATGAGAAAGCTACTGCTTGTTGTTTTTATTGCGATTTTTCCGCTCTCCAGCCTCGCTGAAGAGGGCGCAAGCGGCGTTTTCCCCCAGTCCCCGCCTGCGCGTGACGGCAATATTCCGCGCACGAGATGGGAACATCGCGCCGATGCGCCACTTTTGACACGCACCGCATTGTCGGCTCTCAAGGCCCATGGGGCGGCACTGACAGAGATCGTGCCACGCGATATTGCGGCCTGGTGCCCGGCCTATTCACAGGCCAGCAAGGCCCGCCGCCGTGCGTTCTGGGTGGGGTTTTTGTCGGCGCTTGCCAAACATGAAAGCACCTATAATCCGCGCGCCGTGGGTGGCGGGGGGCGGTGGTATGGGCTTTTACAGATCCTGCCGGCCACTGCGCGCGGCTATAAATGCCGCGCGGGGTCAGGCGAGGCGTTGCGGGACGGGCCGGACAACCTGTCCTGTGCGGTGCGGATCATGGCGCATACCGTGTTGCGCGACGGGGTGGTCTCGGAAGGCATGCGCGGCGTGGCCGCCGATTGGGGCCCGCTGCACAGCGCCACAAAGCGCCAGGACATGCAGCGCTGGACCCAGGCGCAAAGCTATTGCAAGCCGCTCTCCTCTGTTCGCCCCCGTGCGCGCCCGGTAAGGTTTGCGCAGGTGGTGGACTAGTCCCCAGAAAATTCGCAGAATTTTCGACTTCACGACTTCATTTTCTTCTGCGAAGAAAATGCCCGCTCAGACGCCTCGGATGCGTGTGACCATCTCTGTTGTATCCCGGCTCAACCCCGGCGTGGCGAAGATCCGGTCAAGCTCTGCCCGGATCAGACCTTGGCGCGCATCGTCATAGCGCCGCCATGTCTCAAACGCAGAGCACATCCGCGCGGTGGTTTGTGGGTTGAGCGGGTCAAGCTTGATCAGCCAGTCCGCCAGCACCCGATACCCCTTGCCCGAGGCATGGTGGAACCCGGCCGGAGACATGGCCATCGCCCCAAAGGTGGCGCGAAACCGGTTGGGGTTGCGGATGTTGAAGTCGGCATGATTGGCCAGCCGCGTTGCGGCCTCGGCGGTGTCTTCGGGGCCGGCATGCACGATTTGCAGGCTGAACCATTTGTCGATCACCAGCCGGTCGTGCTGCCATTGATCATAGAATGCCTGTGTTGCCGCATCTCCTGCGCCTGCCTGCAAAAGACAGGACCATGCCGCCAATTGCTGGGTCATGTTGTCGGCGCTCTCGAATTGCTGTGTCGCCAAGGCCCCCCCATCAACGCGTGAAATAATGGCCAGCGCGGCGTTAGCCAATGCCCGCGCCCCGGCCTGATCGGCATCGGGGCGGTAAGGCGCTTTGACCTGATGCGCCTTGTAAAGGTCGCGCGCCAGCCCTTCGATATGTTTGGCACGGGTGTTGCGCAGCCTCTCCAGCGCCTGCCAGATGGCTTGCGGGTCGGGCATGTCGCCCATTTCATAAAGGGTTTGCGCCAGATCATCCTCGCTTGGCAGGCCAAGTGCCAAGGCGCGAAACGCCGGATCAAGGGCCTCGTCGCGCGCCATCATTTGCACCGCATCCAAATAGGCCGGGTCGGGCGCAGCGCCGTCGCGGATCATCGCAATGAGCCCGTCACGGGCAAGGGCGCGCCCGGCCTCCCATTTGTTGAAGGGGTCGGTATCATGCGCCAGAAGAAAGGCGCGCTCGGCATTGTTCGTGTCACGCTCCAGAATAACCGGCGCGGAAAAATCACGCAAAATCGAGGGGATAGGGCGCGCAACCAATCCATCAAACGAAAAGCTTTGCGCGGCTTGTGTCATCTCAAGAATGCGGGTTTCGCGCACCTCATCACCATTGGCACCAAGCAGGCCCACGGCAATCGGAATGACGCGCGGATGCTTTACATCCTGCCCAGGCGTGTGCGGAGTTTCTTGTTCAAAATGAAGGGTATAGGTTCCGTCTCTAAATTCATCTCTCACCTTCAGGCGCGGGGTGCCGGCCTCTTCATACCAGCGTTTGAACTGTGCCAGATCGCGGCCCGTGACCTCTTCAAACACCGCCAGCCAATCCTCGATGGTACAGGCCTGTCCGTCGTGTCGCTCAAAATAGAGATCAAGCGCTTTTTTGTACGCTACATCGCCCACCAACCGCTTGAGCATTCCGATCAACTCGGCACCCTTTTCATAGACCGTGGCGGTGTAGAAATTGTTAATCTCGACAAAGCTTGCAGGGCGCACCGGATGTGCCAGCGGGCCGTTATCCTCGCGGAATTGACGCGCGCGCAGGTCGATCACGTCCGATATCCGTTTGACCGGGGCCGAGCGCATGTCAGAGGTGAATTCAGAATCGCGATAGACCGTCAGCCCCTCTTTCAGGCAAAGCTGAAACCAGTCGCGACAGGTGATCCGGTTGCCGGTCCAGTTATGGAAATACTCATGCGCGATAATTGCCTCGATGCGTTCGAAATTCGCATCTGTCGAAGTCTCTGGTGTCGATAAGACGCAAGACGAGTTGAAGATGTTCAGGCCCTTGTTTTCCATCGCGCCCATGTTGAAATCATCCACCGCGACGATATTGAAGATATCGAGGTCATATTCGCGCCCGTAAACCTCTTCATCCCATGCCATGGACTTTTTAAGCGCCTCCATCCCGAAGGCGCATTTACCCTCATCGCCGGGGCGGACCCAGATATTAAGCGCGACCTCGCGGCCCGACCGGGTGGTGAAGCGATCCGGGTGATTGACCAGATCGCCCGCGACAAGCGCAAATAGATAGGCCGGTTTCGGCCAGGGATCATGCCACTCGGCAAAGCCATCCCCCTGTGCGACAGCATCGCCATTGGACAGCATCACCGGCGCGTCGCCCTCGATGCGGATCGTGAACACGCTCATCACATCGGGCCGGTCTGGGTAATAGGTGATCTTGCGAAAGCCTTCGGCCTCGCATTGGGTGCAATACATGCCGTTGGACATATACAGCCCTTCAAGCGCGGTATTGGCGGCGGGGTTGATTTCGACCTCGGCCTCAAAGGTAAAGGGCGCAGTAGGTACAATCGCGCGCAGACCCTCGGGGGTGATGTCTGGGGTGATCTCGACCCCGTCTATCATTACGCGGATAAGGTTAAGCCCCTCGCCGTGAAGGAAAAAGTCGCGGCTTTGCGCATCGGGGTTGGGGCGAAAATCGATTCTGCTGATCACGCGGGTCTTCTCTGGCGCAAGGCGAAAGGTCAGATGCACCTCGTCCACCAGATAGGCGGGGGGCGTGTAGTCAGAGAGGTAAACCGGTTGCGGGGCGGCATCTTTCATCGCGTGCATCTCCTTGAGGGGCGGGGCGTTGGCCGTGACCCTAGGGCGTGGCGCGCGGGCCTGCAATGGGGGCTTTCCCTCGGCACTTGTTCCGCTATCTCTGAGGCTATGGAGAGGCCAGTCATCTGTTGGTTCAAGCGCGATTTGCGGGTGTGTGATCACCCGGCGCTGGCGCGTGCCGCACGCCTTGGGCCGGTCACCGCGCTTTATGTCATCGAGCCGGAAGGTTGGGCGCAACCCGATGCCTCGGGTCGGCATTATGCGTTTTTGCAAGAGTGCATTGAGAGTTTGCGCGCCGGTCTTGCAGAAATTGGCCTACCCCTGACCCTGCGGGTGGGCGATGCGGTCAGCACGCTTGAGGACCTGCGCCAAAGCCACGATGTGCGCCACCTGATCAGCCACGAGGAAACCGGCAATGGCTGGAGCTTTGAGCGTGACAAGCGTGTGGGGGTTTGGGCGCGGGGGCAAGGCGTGGTTTGGGAAGAGCTGCCGCAATCGGGCGTGGTGCGCCGGCTCAAGGGGCGCGATCACTGGCAGGCGACCCGGAATGCCTTTATGGCCGCGCCGCTTGTCCCGCCCCCGCAGACGTGCCGCGCGGCTGCGAACGTGGCGAGCGATGCGCCCCCAACGGCCATGGCATTAGGGCTAAACGACGCCTGCCCGATGCGTCAGAGCGGGGGCCGGGCGCGGGGCCTGCGTGCGCTTGACAGTTTCCTGACCAGCCGTGGGCGCAGCTATCGGCGCGCCATGTCATCGCCGCTTGAGGGGGCGCGCGCCTGTTCCCGGCTTAGCCCGCATCTGGCGCTTGGCACGCTGTCGATCCGCGAGGTGGTTGCAGGCACCAATGCCGCCCCGGCGCGCGATGCAGAGTGGGCGGGGGCGGTCCGGTCCTTTCAGGCGCGGCTTGCCTGGCGTGATCATTTTATCCAGAAACTTGAAGACGAACCGGCGATGGAGCATCGCTGCTTGCACCCGGCCTATGAAGGGTTGCGCCCGCTTGCCCCCGATGCCGCGCGGCTTGCGGCTTGGGAGAGGGGCGAAACCGGCCTGCCGTTTGTCGATGCCTGCATGCGGGCGCTGACCGCGACGGGATGGCTCAATTTTCGCATGCGCTCGATGCTGATGGCGGTGGCCTCTTATCACCTCTGGCTGGATTGGCGCAGCACCGGGCCGGTCCTGGCGCGCCGCTTTACCGATTACGAGCCGGGCATTCACTGGCCTCAGGTTCAGATGCAATCAGGCACCACCGGCATCAACACGATCCGCATTTATAATCCGGTCAAACAGGGCCATGATCAGGACCCGAGCGGTGCCTTTACCCGCCGCTGGGTGCCTGAATTGGCCGAGGTGCCGGATGCCTTTTTGCAGACCCCTTGGGCGTGGGAAGGCGCGGCGCGGGTTCTGGGGCGCAGCTATCCCGCGCCTGTGGTTGATCCGGTGACGGCTGCGCGCCACGCGCGCGAGGTGGTCTGGGGCCTGCGCCGCGCCCATAAATCAGACGCTGAGACCGCGCGTATCGTCACCCGCCATGCCAGCCGCAAACATCCGCGCCGGGCCAAGCCCGTCATGCCCGCAGATCCGCAGCTTCGGTTCGATTTCTGATGGCGCGCCCGCGCCGCAAATCCGACCTTCCGGTCAAAACCTGTGCCACGTGTGGGCGTCCGATGCAATGGCGGCGCAAATGGGCCCGCGTCTGGGATGAGGTACGCCAGTGCAGCGAGCGTTGTCGTCGAAAACGCTCTGGTGTGGACGGAGCAACCCCGGCCGACCGGGATGCATTTGGCCGGTAACGGGGCCGGACACGACCAATGGCCGCGCCCGTTTTGCGCCGCCCACATACCGAAGTCTGGCAGGGCAAGATAAACAACCGGTGCATAAATTCTGTGCAGTTCTGCGGTTAAGCACGGTTTCATGTGCGCGTTTTGATGTTTTATTATTCAATTTGACGTTATATTTAATAATAATACGAGTGAATGAACCGGCAGGCACAGGACAGCTATGAAACGCCCGATTATCGGCATTATTGGCAATGAATATGTGATTGATAATCGCTATCCGATGCATGCGGGTGGCACGATGAATTCCTCTGCGATTGCCGATGTGGCGGGATGTATGCCGCTTATCGTGCCCTCTGATCCGCGCTTTGTCAGTGTTCCCGAACTGCTTGAGGCCTGTGACGGGTTTCTGCTGACCGGCGGGCGGCCCAATGTTCACCCCCAGGAATACGGCGAAGCGGCGACCGAGGCGCATGGCGCGTTTGATCGCGCACGCGATGCGATCACTCTGCCGCTGGTGCGCGCCTGTCTTGAGCGGGGCCAGCCCTTCTTTGGCATCTGCCGCGGATTTCAAGAGGTGAACGTGGCCCTTGGCGGAAGTTTGCACCCCGAAATCCGCGATCTGTCGGGGCGCGACAATCACCGCATGCCCCCCGACGGTACGATGGCCGAACAGTTTGCCCTGCGCCATTGTGTGCGTTTCACTCCGGGCGGCGTGTTTCACCGCCTGATGGGCGCCGAAGAAGTCATGACCAATACGTTGCACGGGCAGGGCATTTTGCGCCCGGGCCATGGCATTGTGATTGACGGTTATGCGCCCGACGGCACGCCCGAGGCGCTTTATGTCGAGGGCGCGCCGGGCTTTACCCTGTCGGTGCAATGGCATCCCGAATGGAACGCCGCCAACGACCCGGTCAGCCGCCAGCTGTTTTGCGCCTTTGGTGATGCGGTTCGGGCCTGGGCCGCAGGGCGCGTGACGCCGGTTTTGAAATCTGCCTGAACGCGTTTTCACGCCGGGCCTTGCTGGATAAGGGCATGATGGCCCGATCAGGCCATCCAATCGGTCGACGTATCACCTCGCAAAAGCTGTGCTTCATGCCGTTTAAGGCAGGTGCGTGCCGTGTCGCGGTGGCGCCCCGGTGCGCTGCGCAATTCGGGGAAGATCGCGAAAAGCTCTTCTCGGGCCGATGCGGTCACAGCGGTCAGGGCCGTGTCCCCCGCATGGAAGCTTTCGGTTGCAATGCCTTCGGCATAAATCACCTCATGGCGGTCGAACATGATGTGGATATAGGTCACCTCTTCACGCGGGCAGATGCGCACATCGCGGTTATTGACCAGATGCTTGGCCGCCACCAGAACCTCGCTTTCGCCAAACAATAGTTCGGCGCGGTAATCGGTGAACAGGATCCGGTGTTGTGGCGAGACAAGCAGCCCCTCGCGCGCGCCTTCCAATACGCTTGACGCGACCGAGATCGGGGCAAAATCGCCAATGCCCGGCACCGTGCGCTGGCCGATCCAGCGGATCGCCTGAAGACCGTGATCGCGCGTCACCACCCTGTCGCCAAGGTGCAGGGATTCGATCGCGCGTTCGCCAAACTGCGTCAGAATCCGTGCGCCGGGGGTGAAACAGATGATGTTCTCAATCTCGCTGAAGGTCACGACTGAACCATCGGCGGTGGTGAAATTCCCGCCAAACCCACCGGCCGCATCATCGATATTGGTGAAGTTGATGTCAGCGCGGCCTATGTCAGACGTCAGGCGAAGCGTGTCGCCGGTCGTCTCGTCACCTTCGCCACCAGCGATGTTGATCGCGCCGCTGCCGGCCTCGGCCAGGTCGCTTAGAATAAAGACATCGTCGCCATCGCCACCGTTTGCGGTGTCGCCCTGTGCGACCTCGATCGTATCTGCGCCGGTGCCACCGACAAGGCTGTCGCCGCCGATCCCGCCAGTCAGGATATCATCGCCGTCCCCGCCCAAAAGCGTGTCGGCTCCCTCTTCGCCAAGCAGGGAATCGCCGTCGATCCCGCCATCCAAAAGGTCGTCGCCGGTGCCACCATCAACTGTATCGTTGCCCTCAAAGCTAAAGAGCGTGTCATTGCCATCGCCGCCAGACACACTGTCGTCACCGGCCCCGGCGCGCACAGAATCATCGCCCAAACCGGCGATAACCGTGTCATTGCCATCACCTGCAAGGATTGTGTCGTCATTGCCATTGGTCGGGCTGTCCAGGTTATCGACCAGATCGCCTTCGGGATCGCCGGTATATCCGGCGTCGATAAGGTCATCGCCCGCTGTACCCTCGACGATGAAATTGCCGGCAAAGGGCGGAATGCCCATCGCCACCAGCTGATCCATGCTGTTGACCTGGGCTTGGGGGATGCCGACCAGGGTCACGCTTTCGCCGCCCGGGAAGGTCAGAACCGCATTGCCAGATGGGTCTTCGCTAACGGTCACATCCTCGGTCGAAACCGGATTGCCGCTGGCGTCGTTCAGGCCTTTAACGTCGAACTTATCGCGGCCCGTAAAGGTGCCATCGCCATTGTCGATCGGGGCCTCGAAGCTTGAGACGACATCTACGCCAGAACCGTCCTGCAAGACCAGAACGTCGGTCTCGCCATCGCCGGGCCCAAGGTCGATCTGGTCGTCGCCGGTGCCGCCGTCAATCGTGTCGGCCCCCGACGAGGCAACAAGGGAATCGTCGCCCGCGCCACCCTCGACATAGTCGCTGTCAAAGCCGGAAAAGACCGTGTCATTGCCGCCGCCCGCAAGGATGCTGTCATTGCCGAAATTTCCGATGATCTCTTCCACACCGTCCGAGCCGAAGACCGTGTCACTGCCGGGCCCCATCTGAAAACGCTCGATTTCAGAGAACTCGGTGAGCGAAACACCATCGGTGATCGTGCCGGCCTCTGGGGCGGTGAAGTTGATCGTCAGAGGGGTGGAAATGGCCGAAAAGTTAATCCGGTCACCTTCGCCCGCGATCTCGTCGGCCTCGCCGCCAAAGATCGTGTCGTTCTGAAGTACGGCATCCAGAAAGATTTCGTCGTCGCCCGCGCCGCCAAAGACAAGGTCATTGCCGAGGCCACTGTCGATGCTGTCATTGCCGGCGCCCGCCAGAACGGTGTCGTCATTGCTGCCATCCGCGGCATCA
>CBDTZA010000027.1:0-10791 GCA_965364785.1 uncultured Roseovarius sp.
AACGGATAAAGCCCCGTGAACACCAGCATCTTGCGCGGAAAGATATTGCCGAACAAAAGCGGAGCGCCCGCAATGAACAAAAGCACAAAGGCCAGACCCGGACGCCAGTAAAGTTCGGACGGGTATTTGAAGCCAAAGAGCAACTGATTCCAGCGTTCACTGAGAACGGCAAAACAGCCGCCGGTCTTGCCATCAAGGATCTCACGGCAGGCCGTAAGGCTGGGGCTGTCCCAGACACCGTTAAAGAACCACGGCGCCGCCGAGGTGACGATCTGGTAAACCACCAGAACGGAAACCACCGTCAAAAGGCTGTTGGCGGGAGACGAGAAAAGGTTTTCACGCAGCCATTTTACAATCCCGGTGGCCGCCATTGGCGGCGCCGATTCCGGAAGCATTTCGGTGCGCACAAATCCAAGCTGTTCATGTGACATGGCTCAGCGCTCCTTTAGTTTCATGCTGTTGTTGTACACGTTCATCACCGCCGAAATCGCAAGGCTGATCGTGAGATAGAACAACATCAAAAGCAAAACCGACTCAATCGCGCGACCGGTCTGGTTCAGGGTGATCCCCCCCAGCGTGCCGGTCAGGTCCATATAGCCAACGGCAATGGCCAACGACGAGTTCTTGGTCAGGTTCAGGTATTGAGAAATCAGCGGTGGGATAATCACCCGAAGCGCCTGCGGCAGGATCACAAGGTTCATGATCCGCTTGGGCCGCAGCCCCAGCGACGCCGCCGCCTCGGTCTGACCTGTCGATACCGCCTGGATACCGGCACGCACGTTTTCCGCGATAAAGGCACCGGTATAGATCGCCAAAGCGAACCAGAGCGCAATCAGCGAGCCACGAATATGCAGGCCCCCCTGAAAGTTAAAGCCCTTGAGCGCGGGGTATTCGAGTGTGATTGGTTGACCCATAATGAAGAACATAAGCAGCGTCGGCACGACCAGAATGGCCAGCGACGGCCAGCCTGTCGGCAACAGCTTACCGGTGTCATACAAAAGCTTGGTGGCATAGCGGCGGTAATAAAACACGCCAAACACCGATGCCAGGAAGGTCGCCACCACCACCATTGATCCGGTGCCCCAGATCGGCGTGGGGGTGTAGACGCCGCGATTGGTAAAGGCGACCGCATTCATGAACATGCTCGAGGTCGCATTGTCGCCCCGGAACGCATTGGGCGATGGCAGAACGGCGGTCATGATGGTGAAAATGATCAGGATCCAGATCAGAACCGGCACGTTGCGAAACGACTCGACATAAATCGCCATCAGCTTGCGCACCAGCCAGTTCGGCGACAACCGCAGAATCCCTGCCGTCACCCCGAATATCGTGGCCGTGATACAGCCCAGAACGGCAACGATCATCGTGTTCATCATCCCGACAACCGCAGCTCTCATGTGGCTGGATTGGCTGTCGTATTCAATCGGTGTCTGATTGATATCATAACCTGCCGCCTCGCCCAGGAACGAATACGAAATGTTCTGGCCTTGCTCGGCAAGGTTCTTGACCAGGTTTATGCCCAGAAAGGCCATGAGCGCGATCAAGAGGGCGAGAGCGATAAATTGAAATGTATAAGAGCGATACCGGGTGTCGTAGATCAGCATGGATGGCTGAAACGACGCCTTGGGAGGGTCGGTCATCGTTGTCATCTGGGATTTCCCTGTTGTTCGACCCGGATTTTTTATCGGCAAATCATGCCGTGGGCCGATTTTTTAACTGGTATTCTAGTCAAAGAGGGCGCGGAATGTCCGCGCCCTCTCTTGGTCAGGTTTTAGCGGAAGGGCGGCGTGTAGAGGATGCCGCCATCGGTCCACTGAGCGTTCAGGCCACGGGCCAGACCGATCGGGGTTTTCTCACCGATGTTCTTTTCGAACAGTTCGCCATAGTTGCCGCCAGCGGCAATCGCGCGCATGGCCCACTGTGCGTCAAGACCGATCATTTCACCCAGGTTGCCCTCGGTGCCAAGGATACGGTTCACTTCCGGGCTGCCGCCAGCGGCTGCACCCAGTTCAGCGACGTTGGCGCTGGTGATGCCCATTTCTTCGGCCGCGATCAGAGCGTTGAGCGTCCACGCAACAATATCACCCCAGTCGTTGTCGCCATGGCGCACGAGCGGGCCAAGCGGCTCTTTCGAGATGATTTCGGGCAGAATGACGTGCTCGGTCGGGTTTTCAAATGCCGCACGGGTCGAGGCCAGGCCCGACGCGTCTGTGGTATAGGCATCGCAGGCACCGGCAAGGTACTGCTGCTGACCTTCAGCATTTGTTTCGATCGGAACGGGCTCGTATTCCATGTTGTTCTTACGGAAGTAGTCCGCAAGGTTAAGCTCGGTGGTGGTGCCGGTCTGGATACAAACGGTTGCACCGTTCAGATCCTTGGCCGACGTCACGCCAAGCGCCTTGGGCACCATAAAGCCCTGACCATCGTAATAGTTCACGCCCGCGAAATCGAACTTAAGGTCGGTATCGCGCGAGAAGGTCCAGGTGGTGTTACGCGCCAGCAGGTCGATTTCACCCGACGCCAGAGCAGTGAAGCGGGTCTTGCCGGTGGTCGGCACGAATTCAACGGCTGTGGCATCGCCAAGAACGGCGGCGGCAACGGCGCGGCATACGCCAACGTCAAAGCCTTCCCAAACACCGTTTGCGTCGGGCGCAGCAAAGCCAACCAGACCTGTGGTCACGCCACAGTTCAGCTTGCCGCGTGCTTTCACGTCATCCAACGTGGCTGCAGCAGCAGCGCCAGCCGCAAGGCCGGCGACAGTCAACGCGCCCAAAAATACGGTTTTTTTCATGTTTACCTCTTCCTGATTGTCCACCCTTTAAAGGGTGGTTCGTTCGACCCTTATTGGCCGGTGTGATACTGTTAACGGGGGATGCCCCCCTATCAGTGACCGCGAGTTTGTGTGGATTCATCACGAAACGTCAAGTCATTGTTCACGAAAAACACTGGTGAAACCAAGTGTTTCCCTTAAGTAAACCTTGCCTAGTGACGCGTCGCGTTGACCCGCGAAATATCATGAAAGCGCTTTGCGTGCAGAAAGTCAGATTCTTTCCTTGCCGCCATAAATAGCGCCTCTTCGTCGCTACCCCATTGCTCTTGCTGCCAGGTTTCGTCAACCCGTGACAGACTCCAGAGCGTTTCTGCGGGGTGAAGATCATGCAGGGCAGCAAAGCCAATAATCAGAGAGCCGCTCAGACTCACAAGATCGTGAAACGCGGTAAGCGCCCAATAATCAAGCGATTCCACACGGTGATGCAGGTGCGCAAGCACTGCCGGATCCTGGGGTGAATGCACGACCCCCACAACCGGAAGCAGTCTAACCTTAAGGACCGATTCGGTCCAATCCAAAAGCGGATCCCAGGCCTCGGACTGCCGCTTGGCAAGGTCTGCGGGCGTCTCGGCGCGGTAACACAAAAGGTCGGCGTCGCCGTAATCAGCAATCATCTGGGCCACTTCGGCATGCTGGTGGGCGACCTTGTCGATCGCGGCGTTGGCCGAGCGGGTATAGGGCATTTTCGATGGATCAATTTTTTCGTCCACGATGTCCCATTCGCGGGCGATCTCTTGGGCAAGCGCCTTGGTCGGCACCACCAGCGGCGCCTTGGCCGGAGTGCGCACGGGGCGCGCATCAAGATGCACGGTAAAACCGCCCGGAGCCTCGGTCACGGTCGCGGCTTTCCAGAAACGTTTGGCTTTCCATGCGCTCATCTGATCACCTCCAAAGCTGGTCAAGCACGTCCGGCAAGTCGCGGAAATCCCCCAGAATCGTGGTGGCCGCGCCAAGCGCCTCGGGCGCATGATAGCCCCAGCTGACGCCAATTCCCGGCACGCCGGCCGCGCGCGCCATCTCCATATCAAAACTTGTGTCACCGATCATCACCGCGTTCTCGGGCGCAATGCCGGTTTCGGCCAAGGCGGCCTCAATCATCGAGGGATGCGGTTTTGACGGGTGATGGTCACTGACCTGCCGGGTGACGAACAGATGCCGCAGCGCGTGCCCGTCCAAAAGCTTGTCCAGCCCGCGCGCCGATTTGCCCGTGGCCACGCCAAGCAGGTATTCGGGCACCGCATGCAGGGCCTCAAGCGTGTCGCGCACATGCGGATAAAGTGGCGAAGACTGCGCCACGCCCGATTGCACACGCAGGCCCATATAGGCGTCTTTATAGGACTGAACGATCTCTGCGTGGGTCTGAGCGGACAGGTGCGGCGCCAGGCGCGGGATCGCCACATCAAGCGACAACCCGACAATTCCCAGAACCGAGGCATGATCCGGCGCCGGATGAGCGGCGCGCTCAAACGCGTGGGTCATGGCCGCCACGATATCACCCTGACTATCGACCAGAGTGCCGTCCACATCAAAGATGACCAAGCGCAGCGGCGCGGTCATGCCATATCCTCAAGCGGGTCATCGGGGGCCTCGCTCGGGATCCACTGGAACATGTCCCAGGTGCGCTGCATATGCTCGGGCAAAGGCGCGGTGAGATGCAGAATGGCGCGGCTGACCGGGTGCTCAATGGTCAGCGAACGCGCATGAAGGTGCAGCTTGCGGCTGATGTCACCGCCCAGTTGCGCGCCCCAGCCATCGCCAAGGTTTTCCTGCCCCGAGCCGCCATATTTGCCATCGCCGATGATCGGATGACCGATCTCGGCCATATGCGCGCGAAGCTGATGGGTGCGCCCGGTCACCGGAATAAGGGCCATCCACGAGGTGCGCCCGCCGGCCGCCTCGATCACTGCATAATCGGTGGTGGCCGCCTTGGCGCCGGGGGTCGCATCCACATCACGCGGATGCACACAGATCATCTTTTCGCCCTCGCCCTTGGCACCATGCCCCGGCGCCTTGACCAGAGCATAGCGGATCGTGCCCATGCGCGGGGTTGGCACGCCTGCGACGGCCGCCCAGTAAATCTTGCGCGTGGCGCGATGCCGGAACGCCGCCGTCAGCCCGCGGGCCGCCTCGCGGGTGCGCGCCAGAAGCAAAACGCCCGATGTGTCCTTGTCCAGCCGATGTACCAGCTTTGGTTTTTCCTCAAGCCCAAAGCACAGCGCCTCGGCCATGCCATCGACATGGCGCGATTGCTTGCTGCCGCCCTGCACCGGCAGGCCGGGGGGTTTGTTCAGCGCAATGATGTGATCGTCGCGGTAAATCACACAGGACTGGATCATGCGCGCGTCTGCGGCGCTGACCTTGGTGGTATAAACCTCGGGCTTGTCGCCGGGCCTTGGCAGCGGCGGAATGCGCACCTGTTGGCCCGCGACAAGGCGCGTGGCCGGCTTGACGCGGCCGCCATCAACCCGAAAATCGCCCTTGCGGCACAGCTTTTCTATCTGGACCTGCCCGAGATGCGGGAACATACGCCGCAACCAGCGATCCAGCCGCTGATCGCCATCATCCACCGCGACCGTCAATATCTGAACGCTGCTCATGCCCATACCATCCGTGCCAGCCAGACCCCAAAAACAAGCGCCGCCAGTGACAGCACCACCGAGAGCAGCACATAGGCCGCCGCCGCGCCGAACTGACCCCGCTCGAACAGGGTATAGGCCTCAAGTGAAAAGGCGGAAAAGGTTGTGAAACCGCCCAGGATTCCGGCCATCACAAGCGGATTGAGATGACCGAGATCGCGGTGAAAAGAAAGGACCATGAAAACCCCCATCAGGAAAGAGCCCAGAACATTGACAGTGATCACGCCCAAGGGAAAGCCCGGCCCGGTCACGCGCAATAGCGTAAGGGTCGCACCATAACGCAAGCTGGCGCCGAGCGCACCGCCAATCGCCACCTGAAGAAAGCTTGTCATCATGGCCGCGTCTGTCGCGCGCGTGCCCTTGATTGTCAAGCCGAACGCGCCTTGGGCGCAGCGTTGCGACGGGGGCAAGGGCGGGATGCCTCCGGCGGGAGTATTTGCAGAACGCTGAAAATGGGTCTGGCGCTGACGGGGAGGCGACTGGGGTCTTTTGCCCATGGACCAAGGCCGCTAGGGTGCGAGCAATTGCATGTCTATGAGGACATTGAGATGACCAAGCCCACCAAGCCGCTGGCCTTTTTGCGCGCCCTATTTGACCGGGCCGTCGCGGTGGCCGATCCGATGCAAAGCCTGCATCACGCCCTGCCGCCGCGCCCAAAGGGCCGGTTGGTGGTCATCGGTGCCGGCAAGGCCAGTGCGCGCATGGCCGAGGCGGTTGAGGCGGTCTATGGCCCCTGTGAGGGGCTGGTGATCACGCGCTATGGTTACGCGCGCCCCTGTCAGGGCATCGAGATTGTCGAGGCCGCGCACCCCGTGCCGGACGAAGCCGGGCTTGCCGCGACCACGCGGATGCTCGATCTGGTGGCGGGTCTCGGCGAAGGCGACATGGTGCTCGCGCTGATCTCTGGCGGGGCCTCGGCGCTTTTGGTGCAGCCTGCGGGCGACATGACGCTCGCGGAAAAGCAGGCGGTGAATGCGACGCTTCTGGCCTCGGGGGCGCCGATTGGCCAGATGAACGTGGTGCGCAAGCATCTGAGCCGGGTGAAGGGCGGGCAACTGGCCGCAGCGGCCTATCCTGCGCGTCTGATGGCGCTGATGATTTCGGATGTGCCGGGCGATGATCCGGGCGAAATTGGATCGGGCCCGACCGTGGGCGAAACCAGCACCCCCGCCGACGCCCGCGCCATTCTTGAGCGCTATGGGATTGAGGTGCCCCGCGCGGCGAAGGCCGTATTGGACGGGCAAAGCGGGGTGATTACACCGGGTGACATGCGCCTGAGCACGGTTGAGAACGTGATCTACGCGGCACCCGCGCAATCGTTGGCGGCTGCCGCCGACCTGGCCCATGCGCAAGGGATTGAGGCGCAAGTTCTGGGCGACGCGCTTGAGGGCGAGGCGCGCGAGGTGGCCCGCACCCATGCCAAACAGGCGCTGGCGATACAGGCGAGCCTTGCGAAGGGGGCCGCGCCCGCATTGCTGTTGTCGGGAGGCGAGTTGACCGTCACCCGGCGCGGCGACGGCGTGGGCGGGCCGAATGCGGAATATGCGCTGGCCCTGGCACTGGCGCTTGACGGCGCGCCGGGCATTCACGCAATTGCCTGTGACACCGATGGCGTCGATGGCGCGGCAGAGGTGGCCGGGGCGGTGATCGCGCCGGATACGCTGGCACGCGCACGCGCGGCGGGGCGTGATCCGCAACAAGCGCTTGATGCCAATGATGCGCATGAGTTTTTCGGGGCCATCGGCGATCAGGTCGTGACCGGCCCCACCCTGACCAATGTCAACGATTTCCGTGCCATTTTGATCGCGCCGATATAACGTCAGGTCGCCACATCCAAGGCCCTGCAAAATTGTGTCGCGTCTCCCTCAATGATTTGCAACACTGGTCTTGGACTAAGCAAGAGGACCACGCATGCGCCGCAGATGTTTCATCGCCGCCATAATGGCCGCCACGCTAGGGTCCTGCCTGTCTGTGGCGGCAGCCCCCACGCCGATCGCTGCTGACGAGATCGCGGCCCTGCTGACCGGCAACACGATTGTCGGCACTTGGTCGGGCACCCGCTATCGCGTATATTTCGATGCCGATGGCACCGCGGCCTATGTGACCGATGGCGGGCGCGTCGATGAGGGGCGTTGGCGGGTGAACCCAGACACCAACGAATATGAAAGCTGGTGGCGCAGCACCGGCTGGACGCCCTATCTTTTGGTGCACACCGACGAGGGTGGCTATGCCTGGGTCAATGGCGACCGGCTTGAAACCTTCGAGGTCCTGCAAGGCAAACACATCGAATGATAACTCCGCCGCGAGGCGCGCTGTCAGGTGCGACGAGCCCCCTAGCGCAGGGCGGGCAGGCCGATGCCCGTTGCCTCGAACCCACCATCGACGGCGATGATCTGGCCGGTAACATAGCTGGCCTTGTCCGAGCACAGAAACGTAATCATCGAGGCTATCTCGTCCTCAGTGCCGTAGCGGTTCAAGGGAATCGCATCGTGATAGGCGGCGATGATCGCCGGGCTATGCACCGCCATGGCAAGCTTGGTGGCCACCGGCCCCGGGCACACGCAATTGGCGCGCACGCCAAATTCGCCCAGTTCCGCCGCCTGCTGTTGGGTCAGATGTTTCACCGCCGCCTTCGAGGTGCCATAGGCCACCCGAAGGGTCGAGGCCCGCAATCCGGAAATCGAGGCAATATTCACAATCGAACCGCGCGCCGAACAAAGTGCGTCGCGCAGGGCCTGACTTGTCAGGAACACACCATCAAGGTTGGTTTCCATCACCGTGCGCCAGCGGGCAAAATCAGTCTCGGCAATCGGGCCAAAATCGGCCACGCCGGCATTGTTGACCAGAGCATCAACACTCTCGCTTGTGGCCGTAACATGCGCGGCCATCTGCGCCACCTGATCGGGTTTTGACACGTCACAAACCACCGGATCAACACCCACAAGCCCAAGCGCCGCCTGCGTCAGCGCCGGTTCGTCCCGGTCCACCATGACCACACGCCAGCCCTGATCGAGAAACTGCTTGGTGGTGGCAAGGCCAATCCCGCGCGCGGCCCCTGTGACAATGGCGGTTTTCATTGGTGGCCTCCCGGTTGGTTTTATCTGGCCAGAGTTTACGCCGGATTTGCAGGTGTTGGCCATAAGGCTTGAGTGGAAATGCGAATTCCGACAGGGTGGCGGGAAAAAGGGTAGCGCCGTCATGCATAAAACCGAAAACCTGCGCGACCTGATGACCGGCTGGCGGCACGATTTTCACCGTCATCCCGAGCTGGAATTTGATCTCGGATATACCGCCGCGCGGGTCGCGGAGTTGTTGCAAGGTTTTGGCCTTGAGGTCCATACCGGGATTGGCCGCGTCGGCGTGGTCGGCGTGTTGCAAAAGGGCAATGGCCACCGCAGCATCGCCATTCGCGCCGATATGGATGCCCTGCCAATTGCCGAGGCAAACGGGTTTGCGCATCGCTCGGACACCCCCGGCAAGATGCATGCCTGTGGCCATGACGGGCATATGGCCATGGCGCTTGGGGCGGCAAAATATCTCGCCGACGCCGGGGATTTCAACGGTCGCGTGGTGTTCATCTTTCAACCCAATGAAGAGTTTGGCGAAGGCGCCGCCGCGATGATTGCCGACGGTCTTTTTGAACGGATCCCGGTGGATGAGATTTACGGCATCCACAACATTCCGGGGCTGCCGCTCGGCAATTTTGCCACTCGGGCCGGGCCGATCACCGCCGCAGAGTCGCTGTTTGAAATCGAGATCACCGCGCGCGGTGGTCACGCCGCCCTTCCCCATATGGGGGTTGATGCCATTACCGTCGCCGCCGAGATCGTCGGCGCGCTGCAAACCATCGTCGCGCGCAAGCTTGACCCGGCGCAAAATGGCGTGGTTTCAGTTACTGAATTCATGACTGACGGGCGGCGCAATGTCTTGCCGGGCCGCGCCACGCTGCGTGGTGATTGCCGGGCTTTGACCCCCGCCACCAATGCTGCGATCGAGGCGGCTATGCGCCAGATCGTGGTGGGCATCTGTGCCGCGCATGGGGTCACCGGCACGGTGAACTATAACACGCTTTTTGCGCCCACCATCAACGCGCCCGACGCCGCCCGGACCGCCGCGCAGGCCGCCCGGTCCATCGGCGCAAAGGTTGATCCCGATTGCCCGCCCAAGCTTTTCTCAGAGGATTTCGCGCATATGGCCGCCGCCGTTCCGGGGGCTTTCGTGCTGATGGGCAACGGGGTTGAGGGCGCTCACGCCCACCCGCTGCATTCGTCGGATTATGATTTCAACGATGCCGCCCTTGTGCCCGGCTCATCCTTTTGGGTGGCCCTGGTCGAGCAGCAATTGAAAGGCGACGCCGATGTATGACGCTCGCATGACTGTGCTGCGCGCGCGGATGGAAACGGCTGGGATCGACGTCGCGCTGATCACCGATGATGACAGTGTTTACTACCTCACGGGCTATTGCGACTACCTGCATATGGGATTTGGCCGCCCGACGATCCTGCAATCGGGCATGGTGTTGGCGGTTGATGGCTCGGCCAGTGGCGACAATTTCCGCGCGCAGATGGGCGCAGCCCGGCATTCAACCACAGCGCATCAGCTAACCTTCGCCCTCTTCTGATTTACGCTCAAATCCCGCGCGACCGATGCTTTCATAGGCGTCAAAGCCGGCGCGTTTGACATCCTGAACGGAATAGATATTGCGCAGATCGGCCATGCGCGGGGTGTTCATCTTGCGCGCGATGCGCTTGAGATCGAGCGCGCGAAACTCGTTCCACTCGGTCAGGATCACCAGAAGGTCGGCATTATGGGCGCATTTATACGGGTCCTCCTGCCAGATCACGCCGGGCAAAAGCGCCTCGCCTTCGCGCTTGCCCTGCGGATCGGCCACCCGCACCTTGGCGCCACCGCCAACAAGCGCGGGAATGATCGTAAGGCTGGGCGCGTCGCGCATGTCGTCGGTGTTGGGCTTGAAGGTCACGCCAAGCACGCCGATGACCTTGCCGTTAAAGCTTCCGCCGCAGAGATCGAGCAGTTTGTCGATCATCCGGCGCTTGACCTCTTCGTTGACCTTGATCACCGTCTCGGTGATCTGCATCGGTAGCCCGTGTTCCTGCCCGATCCGAGCCAGGGCCTTGGTGTCCTTGGGAAAGCAAGAGCCACCATAACCAGGGCCGGCATGCAGGAATTTGTTGCCGATCCGACCATCCAACCCGATGCCATGGCTAACCTGTTTGACGTCCGCGCCGGTGCGTTCACACAGCGCCGCAATCTCGTTGATAAAGGTGATCTTGATCGCCAGAAACGCGTTGGCGGCGTATTTGA
>CBDTZA010000028.1:0-10750 GCA_965364785.1 uncultured Roseovarius sp.
TTTACGAGGCCATTCGCGCCAATACCCCACTAGATGCGCGATTTGACGGGGCTGCTGGCGAGGCCGTGATGCGCGCGATTGATGCCACGATTGCCTTGATGCCCGATCAGGGGCGCGAGACCAAAACCTTTCCCAAACCCCGCCGTGCCCCGCAACCCACCGCCTTGGTTATTGGCGGCACCGGGTTTCTGGGCCGCGATCTTACCCGTGCCCTGGTGGCGCAGGGGCGCGATGTGCGGGTCCTGTCGCGCGGCGCGCATGGCCCCTTTGCCGATCTGGCAGAACAGGTCGAAACCTGTCCTGTGTCCCTGACCGATGAGGCCGGGTTGCGCGCCGCGATGGAGGGGATCGACGTGGTCTTTAACCTCGCCCGCGCCCTTGGCACCACCTGGCAGGAGTGCCTTGAGCATGACGTGGCCGTGTCTGACCGGATTGCCCGCGCGGCATTGGCCGCAGGGGTCAAACGCTTTGTCTATACCGGCACGATTGCCTCTTACGACATGTCCGACCCGGCCTGCCGGATCACGGAACAGACCGGCTTTGCCACCGATATGAACGACCGCAACCTTTATGCCCGGTCCAAGGCGGAATGCGAGGCACGGCTTTGGGCGATGCACCGCAATCAGGGGCTGCCGCTTAGCATCGCGCGCCCCGGCATCGTGGTCGGGCGCGGCGGGCCGCTTCAGCATTGGGGGATTGGTCGCTGGCACGGGGCGGGGGCCGTGCGCATCTGGGGGTCGGGGCAGAACCCGCTGCCGTTTGTGATGATCGGCGATGTGTCGGACGGGCTAATTCATATGGCGGATCAGGATGCGGCGCTTGGTCAATCGTTCAACCTTGTCGGCGATGTACAGCTTTCGGCGCGTGCCTATTTTGAGGCCATTCACAATCGTCTTGGCGCGCGTATTCGCGTGACACCGGGCAATCTGACCGCGCTTTGGGCGGCGGATGCGGTGAAGTCGGCGCTCAAAACCTATGCCCTGCGCCGCCCCGGCGTGATCCGCGCATCCCTGCGCGACTGGAAATCGCGGGCGCATTTTTCGCCCTTTGACAACCGCCACCCGAAATCGGTTCTGGGCTGGGCGCCGATCGCGGACCGCGAGGCGTTTTTGCAAAAGGCGGTGGATGAGGCCAATTTGATGGGCTTCTGAGGCCCCCCGGCAAGGGGCATACAATCTCTCTTTTTCGGTCGCATTGTCGCCGGATTTATCCTGTTTACCTGATGGGGCAGGCAAAGGAATTTCGAATGGCTAAGCAGGGCCTTTTCAGGTTGGCGGACATGACGTGCCTTGGCACGCCGTTGCGCTTGGGGCATTTTTGGGGGAGAGCGCGATGAATTTACCGCGCTATGAAGCCCACATGCGCCGCCGCGCCGCGCGCCGCGCCGCGCTTGAAGCCCCTGAATACATTCCGGATGAAACAGAAATCCTGCCGCCCCCTGCCGAGGCGGCCACGCCAGAGGCCGATGAGGCGCCCCTTGCGCTGACCCCTGAAAACATCGAGGCGCCGATTGCGGAAAAGCCGCTTGCGCCAGAGGCCCCCGCGCAACAGATGCCAGAGCCAGAGGTTGCCGCGATAGATGCAAGCGCTGAAGAGGCGCCGACAGACCCACTCGATGAGACGCCTGCGCCTTTACCGCTACTCTGGTCAAATCTGCGGCGTGTGCCGCTTGACGCCAAACACCTGGCGCGCAATCGTCTGATCAGTGCCACGCGTGAAGACCCGGCGCATGTGGCCTTTGATGTGTTGCGCACCAAGCTTCTGGTGGCCCTGCGCGCCAAGGGCTGGCACCGGGTTGCCATCACCTCGCCCACGCCGGATTGTGGCAAGTCCTTTGTCGCCGCCAATCTCGCGATTAGCCTGTCCCGTCAGGCCAGCGTGCATACCGTGCTGATGGATCTTGACCTGCGCCGCCCGTCGCTTGCGCGCACCCTTGGCTTGTCCGCGCCGGGGCCGATGGCGTCATTTTTGACCGGTGACACCCCACTTGAGCAACAGTTTACCCGCCCGGCGGACAACGCGCTTAATATCGGCGATAACCTTGCCTTCGGTCTGAATGACCGCGTCGAAACCTATGCCGCAGAGCTGTTGCAGGCGCCCCAAACCGCCGAGGTGCTCGATAATCTTTATGCTCGTCTGCGCCCCGATGTCGTGCTGTTCGATATGCCGCCTGCGCTCTATCACGATGATGTGCTGGGGTTCCGGCCGCAATTTGACGGCGTGCTTTTGGTGGTCGGCGGCGGGCGCAGCACCGCGCAAGAGGTGCGCGATGTCAAACGCCGCTTTGGCGCCGACACCCCTTTACTTGGTGTGGTTATGAACCGGGCCGAGGACGGCGATATCGCGAAATACGGCTACTAGACCGCCCTAGTGACTGCCCAAAAACCGCAGCGGGATGATCCGCTCGTGAATAAGGCGCAACACCAATGGCAGGCTGATCAAAGCAAGGATAAACGCGCCGATGGCTTTCGCCGCCCGCATGCGCCGCTCATGACGAAGCCGAACGACCGGAATTGTCACCACCGGGGTGATATCCAGTTCTTGCTCAAGCTGCGCCGCGGTGCGCAGTGCTGGGTTCATGATTTCAAGCAGGAGCGCAAGCCCAAGCCCCAGAAAAAGGCTTGCCACCCCGCCTGCCAAGGCCAGCTTCTTGCGGCTCATCGAAACCGGAATGGCGGGCGGAATCGCGGTTTCCAGAATCTCGAAGCGCTCTTGTTGCTGGCTGTTTTCCAGAACGCTTTCCATTTCGGCCTCAACCCGGTTGCGGGTGATGGTGTTAAGCTGTTCCTGCAATTGGGTCTGGCTGCGGACCAAAGCCCCCAATTCGCGCTCAACGCGCGGGGCGGCGGCAATCGCCTCTTCGATCCGGGCAACGCGCATGCCCACCAGATTGCGCTGATCGGTGAGCTGCTCGATCTGGCGCGCGAACACCTCTAGGCGTTGACGCGAACTGTCGGTTTCAAACGCGATGATCTGGCGCTCAATCTCTAGACTGGTTTCATTCAGCATGTTCAACTGCGTGCGCAGCGCGCCCACACTGGCCGGAAGAGCATCGGCATTGGCGCGCTTGAACTCTGCGATCTGGGCCTCAAGGTTGGTGATCTGTTCACTGACGCGGGCCTCTTCGGCGCTATAAAATCCAAGGGTTTCGCGCACCAGCGCCAGACGCCGTTCCCGGTTCTGGATCAACACGCTATCGACAAACTCGTTGGCGATAGCGGCGGCCTTTTGCGCGTCTCCAAGGCGCACCGTGACACGTAACCCCGAGGGCGTTGTCGCCACGCCCTGTAGCCCGACAGAGATCTGTTCAATCCGTGTCGAAATCCGCAGATTAAAAATCTTTTGCGGCAGTGGCATATTGGGGAGTTCGGCAAAAAGCTTATGCTTGTCGATCACCTTGATCAGGTTGTCGCGCGCCATCAGCCGCTGTTCGATCAGTTGCAGGCGCTGCATCGCATCGGTCGGCACCACGCGCCCGGCGATATCGCGGCCCACCTGCGGTGTCTCGATCTGAATGACCGCTGTCGCCTCGAAGGCGCGCGGTTGGTTCAGCGCGAAAACCACCGCGCCCACGCAACCCGCAAGCGTGACAAACACAACAAGCCACAGCCTGCGGCGTAGCATACGAAATAAATCGGGCAAGGATTGGATCGAACCCATCATCCACCTTTCAGTGTCGTTTGAAACGAAAAGCCGCCGGGGGAGCGTAAACATCGGCCAAGCGTCGCGGGCAATGCCCACCTTAAACGCCCTGCCGACCGAATGCCCCCAAACGGCCCTGACAGATTTTAGTCTAATATCCGCCTTAATTTAGCGATTTGGCCACAATCCCGCCACAGTTTATTTATCGCGAAATGGAAACACTCTGTTCTCGGGCCAGTTCACGCCGCAGACAGCACCACAATGGCTGAGATAAGGCCCTGCGCGATCACGATCCGGCCGACAATCTGCGCACCTGCCTGAAAGGGCGGGCAAGCCCGCTTGAAACGCGCCTCAAACCGGCCTTCAGTCAGATCAATGCTGGTTTCCAGATCGTGAAACTCAAGCATCTGGTGGCTGAGCGGATATTGCGCCTTGTAAGCCGCCTCTTTGACGCAAAAGATCGCCCGCCCGAACAGGTTATGCCGCTTTATCGCGGCGCGTTCCGGCTCGGTGCAGACCACCTCAATCATGTCCTGCGGCAGCGCTTCTGCCGGCTCAAGATCAATCCCGAGGCCAGTGATCACGCCCTGTCGCGCCACCAGTGCAAGACAGGTCCCGCCGCCATGGCTGATGCTGCCAACTACCCCCTCGGGCCAGATCGGGGCACGGTCCGGGCCAGGCAGGATTGCGGCGGCAGGCAGGTCAAGTGCTTCCATGGCGTCGCGCGCGGCGCGCCGACCTGCGGCAAATTCGCGGCGCCGCGCAGGGACAGCGCGCGCCATGGCTGCGCTCTCTTCGACCCAAAGCCCCAGTTCGGGCGCTTTTGGGTCGGCCGTGCCAAGCGCCACACCCGGCGGCAGCATCGCGCGCAGCGCTGACGCCAGCACCGCCCTAGCCTTGTCGCGCGGCGCGCATCGCACGCCGCCGCGCCATCGCATCGGCCCGCGACGTGGCGCGCGCCGCAATATCTGTGGGCGCTGTGGGTTTGGCCTGCTCTGATGTGGTGGCGGTCATGGCGGGGGCATCGCCGCGCGCCTCAGCCACCCGCGCGGCCAGGGCCGCAAGCTTGGGAAAACGGAAAATGTCGGTGATGCTCAGCGCGCTCGCTGACAGCTCTTGTCGGATTTCACGATGCGCCTGCACCGCCAAAAGCGAATGCCCGCCAAGATCAAAGAAACTATCCTGCGGCCCGATCTGAGTGACGCCCAGGATTCGCGACCAGATCGCAGCGATATCGCGTTCCAGCGTGCTGTTTGGCGCGATAGAGGCGATCACGGTTTGTGCTACAGGCTTCGCCTGCGTCGGCGCCGCAAGCGCCTTGCGATCAACCTTGCGGTTGGGCGTCAGGGGAAAGACCTCAAGGCGCACGAAATGCGCAGGCATCATATGCGCAGGCAGCGCCTTCGCCAGTTGTGTCTTAAGCGCCTCAACCTCGGCAGAGCCGCGCAGGTAGGCCACCAGACGAGTATCGCCGGGGCTATCCTCGCGCGCCAGAACGACGGCCTGATCAACACCAGGACAGGCCTCTAGTGCGGCTTCAATCTCGCCCAGCTCAATCCGATAGCCGCGCAGTTTCACCTGGGTATCGGCGCGCCCGATAAATTCGATCTGACCATCCGCGCGCCAGCGGACCAGATCGCCGGTGCCGTAAATCCGCCCGCCGGGGCGGAACGGATCGGCGCGAAACCGGTCTGCGGTCAGGTCATCACGCTGCCAATAGCCGCGCGTTACCCCATCGCCGCCAATCCATAGCTCGCCCGCGATGCCCACCGGCACGGGGCGCATCGCGTCGTCCAGAATATAGGTCTGCGTGTTGGCAATCGGGGTGCCGATCGGGGCCACGCCTGTGCCCGCGACCGCGGGTGCGGTGGTGGACCAGATCGTGGTTTCTGTCGGGCCGTACATGTTGTCAATCTGCGCGCCGCTTAGGGTCGCCAACTCGCCCACCAAAGCTCCGGGCAAAGGCTCACCACCCAGCATCAGGTGTTTGAGTTTTGACAGTGCGTGACGCGCCTCGTCATTCATCGTGATCATCCGCGCCATCGAGGGCGTGCATTGCAGATGCGTAACCCCGTGGCGCAAAATCTGTGCCGCAATGGAAAAATCATCCTCTGGGATGCTGCCGACGCGGTTGCACCGCTCAAGCACCTGCGCCAACGGGCGCAAGCCGTCAAGCACCTGCCGCACCGGAATGCCATAATCGATCAAACAGGCGACCTCATCCACGCCGATGCGCTTGAGGTCTTCGACCCGCGCGACGCAATCCTCAATGGTGCCAAACAGGCCGGACTCTTCGAAATACCGCAGAAAGGCGAAATCGAGGATGCCTTCCAGTTCTTCCTCCGAGAGCGATCCTAGATCAAGCTCGAACGGATTGCTGACGCCCTCGGGCCTTTTGAACGCAGGAAACGCCCAGGCATATTGCTTGATCAGCCCCGCCGCAGAGCGCAGGTAATCCTTCATCGGCTCACGCGCCACGCGCTCGGCCTCGTCGCGGGATTGGGCCACATAGGTGTGCAGCATCAGCGTCACGGTGAAATCCGCCGGATCATGCCCCGCCTCGCGCAACGCCTGATGGTAAAGGCCGATTTTCTCGCCCACTTCCGCCACTGATTGCCCAAGAAGATGGGTCAGAACATTGGCGCCATGCGCCCCGGCCTCTTTCCAGGTGGCGGGATTGCCTGCCGTTGTCACCCAGACCGGCAGGTCCTTTGACACCGGGCGCGGTTGGGTCACGACGCTATGCATGCTGCCATCGGCACGTGGATATTCGACCGCCTCGCCCTTCCACAATTTGCGCAGATCGCGGATCGCGTCGAACATGGCGGGCTTGTTGTTGGGTGGCGTATTTTCAGGGCGCAGCACGAAATCATCCGGCTGCCAGCCGCTGGCAATGGCCAGACCCGCCCGGCCATTGGTCAGGTTGTCGATCACCGCCCATTCCTCGGCGATGCGGGCGGGATGGTGCAAGGGCGCGACACAGCTTCCGGCGCGCACGCCGATGTTTTGCGTCACCGCCGCCACCGCCGCCCCGGTCACCGATGGGTTGGGATAGGGGCCGCCGAAGGCATGAAAATGCCGCTCGGGCGTCCAGACCGCGCAAAAGCCATGGGTGTCGGCGAATTGCGCCCCCTCAAGCAGAGATTTGTATTTATCGCGCCCGATGCCATCGTCATTGCCCCAGTAATAAAGGCTGAATTCCATCCCCCGATCAGAGGTCGCCAGTTGCCCCGACGAGACAAGCGCGCGGGTCTCATCGCCGCTTAGCACCAGTTTGAAGCCGCGCGCGAGAGCATAGAATAGCTCCAGCACCGAAATGTCGAAGTTTAGGCTTGTGACCGCAAGCCAGACCCCCGGCGGATCATGGGCGATGCGGTCATCCATCCCGGTAAAGAAATTCGCCACATTGCGATGCTCGACCATCACCCCCTTGGGTCGCCCGGTCGAGCCGGACGTATAGATCACATAAGCCAGATCATCCGGGCCTGCACCACCCTCGGGCGGGGTGTCGGGCGCACTCTCAAGACGCGGGTCGGCGTCAAGGCAGAGTACCTCTGCGCCGGTTTTGGGAAGGGTGTCGGCCACAGAACGATGGCTGATCACCACCGGCGCGCCGCTGTCTTCAAGGTAAAGCGCGAGCCGCTCGGCGGGATAGGCCGGGTCCATTGGCACATAGGCGCCGCCCGCCTTCCAGATGGCAAGCGCCGCCACGATCATATCGGCAGAGCGCGGCAGGCAAAGACCGACCAGAACACCGGGGCCAACCCCCATCTGACGCAGCACATGCGCAGCGCGATTGGCGCGGGCCTCAAGGGTCGCGTGCGATATCACCTGATCTTCAAAGACCAGTGCCGTGGCATTGGGTGTGCGCGCGGCCTGTGCCTCGATCATCCGGTGCAGGGGTAGGGGATCATAGGCGCGCGCGGTGCGGTTCCAGCTTTCGGTCACAAGCGTGCGCTCGGCCTCGGGCAGGGTGGGCAGATCGCTCACCGGCATATCTGGCGCTGCGCGGCCAAGCGCCTCAAGTCGCTTGGCCAGAAGATCGGCCATCGCAGGTGACAGGCGCGCGGGATCATAGATAAGCGTTGGCGTCTGGCTTAGGTCCAGCGTCGCCACCGTGCCGGGGATAAGGCCGCTACCGCTCAGGCTTAACCCGAGATTGGGCCGGTGGACCGCATCAAGACCGGGGTCGCGAGCGAAGACATCTAGGGCAAAGGCACCTTTGGTCTCGGCCTTGGCAAGGGCGGCCAGCATCGCCGCTTGCAAGGCCCCCATGGTCGCGGCCTCGGGCAGGGCGAGCGGCACCCAGGCGCAAACGTGACCGGGTTGCGCCATCTTGGAAACCGATGCGCCGCGATAGGCCAGAGTGCCACCAATCTCGCCTGTAAGGCGCGTGGCCCAAAGGGCGGTGGCGGCCAAAGTGAGGTCACCGGATAGGTCAAGCGCGCGCCGCTCTTCGCCCGCACTATCCCCCGCCGAGAGCGGCAGGATCACGGGCCGCATGGCGCGCAGGGTGGCGCGCCAATAGCCGTCATTCGGCGCAATATCCGCCATGATCCGGGTCAGATCGCCCGCGCCACCACCTTGCGTCAGAACCATGCCAACACTGGCCAGTTTGCTGAGATCAATCGCCGCTCCATCGCCCGCGCGCAGCCCGCTCAGGCGCAGCGCGCCGTCACCCGTCGCGACGCTCAGGCGGGTGTCGTCCACGACAAGGACCGTGCCGGGGGTGGCGGGTGTTCCCGGCACTATCTCGGCCTTGCCCACAAGAACCACCTGATCGCCAAGCATGATCCGAGGCAGGCAAAGCGGGTTCAGGTAGCCGCCATGATCAAGCGTGCGCACCAGCCGGGCAAGATCACCCGCGGGCTTGCTGAAATCAAGCCATGCGGCGGCGTCGGGGCGGTCGGCGCGGGCGAAATAGGAGCGCGCGCCGAGGTCCTGCACCACGGCACCAGGCAGCCCGCGCTCAAGCTCATCCATCACGCTGGCAAAGCTATCAAGGGCCGCGCCATAGCATTTCGCATTGAGGGTCAAGGCGGTGTCATCGGGCGCGATATCAAACAGGCGCTGTTCAATAATGCGCCCCTCATCAACCCCGCCTTCGATCAGGTGCCAGGTGATGCCGTGCCGCGCCTCGCCATTCATCAAGGCCCAGACCGGCGCATTGAGGCCCGCATAGTGCGGCAGCGGCCCGTCGTGGAAATTGACCGCGCCTTTGGTCGCCTGCGCCAGCACCGCCTCGGGCAGAACCGAGAGGTTGGCGATCGAAAAAAGCCAGTCAAATGTGACGCCGGTCAGTGCCTCGGACAGGTCCGCGCCGGGCGCAACAAGGCGCAGCCCCTTGGCCTTGGCCCAGGCTTCGACATCGGCGTTGCGTGTGGCCACCGCCGCAATTGCATGGCCGCGCCCAAGCCAGGCCTCGCCACATTGCAGGGTCAGCGATTGATTCCCGATCAGCAGGGCGCTCAGCATCGTCTTATCCTCATTCTTCAGCCACAGGGCGCGCGCGGGCGGGGGCGGTCCGGGGTCCGCGCCCCAAAACGGCCCGCATATCACTTAGCAGCAAACTTCGCAGAAAATGCGGCGGGCCAGAGGCCCGTTTGCGCCGGATCACCCGCCAGACTTGTCCCAGGGCACCACCGCTCAGGTGCGCCAACGTCGCGGCAAGCGCGTAGGCCCGGCCATGATTTTTCACGAAATAATGGCGCCGCGATGCGAACCAGTAATCAGGCACCCGCGCCCATGTTTTCATGCCGGTGCTGACTGATCCGATATGCTCGATCTCGCTTTTGCGCACGAAATGGGTTTGCCATCCCGCCCGCGCGGCGCGCAGACAAAGGTCGGTTTCCTCGAAATAGAGGAAAAACTGTTCGTCAAACCCGCCGATCTGATCAAGCACGTCTTGGCGGATCATAAGGCTTGCGCCTGCCACCCAATTCACCGGGCGGGTCGCTTCGGGCACGGGAAGGGGCACGATATGGCGTTTCAAAATCCGGCTGACCGGCCCCATGCGCGCCGCGCCTTCAAACTCGCCGACAATCGAGGGAAAGCGGAAACAGGTGACATGCGCCGCCCCGTCAGAGCCATGCATATAACTACCGGCAAGGCCCGCCTCGGGCGTGTTTTCAAGATGCGCCAGAAGGCTGGAAATGGCGACCGGCGCCGGAAAGGCATCGGAATTAAGGATATAGACATAATCGGGTGACGTCCCGTCAGAAAGCCCTGCGCGCATGCCCGCGTTATTGCCCGCGCCAAAGCCGCCATTGTGGCCCGATTGCACGACGCGCACCCGGTCCCAGCCCTTGGTGGCCTCTTGCATGATCTCAAACGACCCGTCACCCGATGCGTTGTCGACCATAACAATCTCGCCCGTGATATCCTGCATCGCGACCCGCGCCGCGCGACAGGATTTCACGCTCATTTCCGGCGTGCGCCAATTCAGGATGATGCACAGAATGCGTGGGTCGGTCATCATTCTGCGGCCTTATGGATAAGAGGCGACGATGAGATATCCGCCTCGGCGGCCTCAATCGCGCGCCGGATGCGGGCGGCCAGAACCCGCACATTGGGTTCAAGCACCATGGAATCGTGATCGCCCGGCACCTCGGCCACCTGCACCTTTGGCGCATAGCGGGTCCAGTCATTGTCGGGCAGGACATAGCTGCGCTCTGAATTCACCCAAAGCCCGTTCGAGACCTGCCATTTGCCCACAAGCGGCGGGCGGAACAGGTGCAGCGGCCCATCCCATGGGCGCAGGTCATAGCGGGCAATCGCACGATAAAAGGCCGCCTCAATCTCGCTATCGTGGAACTGATGTTCGGTGTTTGTGGGTGCCTCTTGCGGGCGGCGCTTGGCCAGCTCCCATTTGATCCGGTTGCGCGCCCAGTGTAGCGGATAAAGCGGGCCGCCTGCGCAGAGTTCCTGCCATTGAATAACAAGGCGGTCACGCCGCGAGAGCGCACGGCGTTGCGGCAGGGGCGGGTCAAGCATGACCACCGCCGCCACCCCGGCGGAAAAGACCACCTACACCGTGCGGGCCGTGCTGCCCGGCGCCAACGCCAAGGCCAGCCCCAGAAGCCCCGACGTGGTGGCCACCGTCAAGGTG
>CBDTZA010000029.1:0-10523 GCA_965364785.1 uncultured Roseovarius sp.
TTGTGGCTGGCGGTTGGCGCGTTGCGCGCGCGGCCCCTGCGCGCCGATGCGCCCGCCCTTGGCATGGCCCGCGCTTTTCGGACCGGCATGCTGGTCAATCTGACCAATCCCAAGGTGATCCTGTTCGTGCTGGCCTTTGTGCCGCAATTCGTCGATCCTGCGCGCGGCGCGATCCTGCCACAGTTCCTGATCTTCGGACTTGTGCTTGCGATTGGCGGGTTCTTTATCAACGGCGCGGTGGGCGTCTTTGCCGGCTCGCTTGGCCGCCGCATGACCACCTCACAGCGCTTTTCACGCGGGCTTGGCGCCATATCCGCCGCGATCTTTACTGCCCTCGCCGCCCGCCTTGCCCTTTTGGAACGGAGCTGACACCCCATGTCCCGCATTGACGAAAACAAAGACTTTATCCCCGTGCGCATCGCCGTTCTGACGGTCAGCGACACCCGCGATATAACCCAGGACCGCTCTGGCGCGACCCTTGTCGAGCGGATCGAGGCCGCCGGTCACACCCTCACCGACCGCATGGTGGTGCGCGACGAGCGTGACCAGATCGCCGCCCAGCTGCGCACTTGGATCGCGCGCGACGATATCGACGTGGTGATCTCAACCGGTGGCACCGGCCTGACCGGGCGCGACGTCACCGTCGAGGCGCACCGCGATGTCTATGAAAAGGAAATCGACGCCTTCGGCACGGTCTTTACCATGATCAGCTTGGCCAAGATCGGCACCAGCGCCGTGCAAAGCCGTGCCACCGGGGGCGTTGCGGGGGGCACCTATCTGTTTGCGCTGCCCGGAAGCCCCGGTGCCTGTCGCGATGCCTGGGATGAAATCCTCAAGCTGCAACTTGATTACCGCCACCGGCCCTGCAACTTCGTCGAGATCATGCCACGGCTGGATGAACATCAGCGACGGAAATAGCGCAAGACCGCGTATAACACTCAAGGCGCTTGGCATTTCACCTGTCAGGGTTACATTCTGAATGGGTCCGGTCGCGTTGCGGGCCATATCAAAGGGTTGCGTTTCATGCGGTTTTTGCGCCAGTGCCTGACGGGGCTGTTCCTTTTATCGCTCACCTTGGGGCTTTTGGCCTATGCCGGACAGACCGTGGTCAGCGCCGTCTCCGAGCGTATGTCAAAAGAACCGCGCCAGCCTGATCGGCGCGAGCGCGTTTTTACCGTGCGCACCACCCTTGCCCAAGAGGCCAGTATTACCCCGGTCCTGACCGCCTTTGGCGGGGTCCAGAGCCGCCGTACGCTAGAACTGCGCACGCAGGCCAGCGGTATCATAACCGAGCTGTCGCCCGATTTCGTCGAGGGCGGACAGGTGCGCGCCGGACAGTTTCTGGCGCGGATCGACCCGGCCGATGCGCAGGCCGCGCGGGATCGTGCGCGCGCCGATCTGATGGATGGCGAGGCCGAGCAACGCGAAGCCGCCCGCGCGCTTGACCTCGCACACGACGAGCTTCAGGCCGCGCGCGACCAATATGCCCTGCAAGAGCGCGCCCTGGCCCGCCAGCGTGACCTGCAATCGCGCGGCGTCGGCACCACCACCGCCGTCGAGACCGCCGAACTGGCCGCCGCCCAGTCCCGCCAATCGGTGCTTGGCAGCCGTCAGGCCCTGGCCCTGGCCGAGGCACGGATTGATCAGGCGGTCACCGGGTTGGCACGGACCGAACTGTTTCTCTCCGAGGCCGAGCGCCGCCTTGACGAAACCCGCATCACCGCCGATTTCACCGGCACGCTCAGTGATGTCAGCGTCGTTGCCGGGCGGCTTGTCTCGGCCAATGAACAGCTGGCCTATCTGATCGATGCCACCTCGCTTGAGGTGGCGTTTCGTGTCTCAACCCCGCAATATGCCCGGCTTGTCGATGAACAGGGCGCGCTGATCGGCGCGCCAGTCCGCGTGAGCCTTGATGCCTTTGGTCTTGAACTGACGGCGACGGGGCGCATTTCGCGCGACAGCGCCGCCGTCGGCGAAGGTCGCACCGGGCGGCTTATCTTTGCCACGCTGGACATGGCGCCGGCGATGAAACCGGGCGATTTTGTCACCGTTCGCATTGACGAGCCGCCGCTGGAGCGCGTCACGCTTTTGCCGGCCTCGGCACTTGGCGCCGATGGCGCGGTTCTGGTGCTGGGCGAGGATGACCGGCTTGAGGCGCTTACCGTCACCCTGCTGCGCCGTCAGGGTAACGATATCCTTGTGCGCGCACCGGGGCTTGCGGGCCGCGAGGTGGTGGACCAGCGCACCCCGGTGCTTGGGCCCGGCATCAAGGTGCGCGCGCTGACACCCGAGGCGGCCACGCAAGGCGGCGTTGAGGGCGCCGGGAAACCTGCCAATCTGGTTGAACTGAGCCCTGACCGGCGCGCGCGCTTGGTGTCCTATGTGCAATCCAGCAATGATATGCCCACCGCCGTGAAAGAGCGGCTTTTGGGCCAGCTCGACAAACCCCGCGTTCCCGTCGCCATGGTCGAGCGGCTTGAACGCCGGATCGGAGGCTAGGCCATGCAGGGCCCGCCCACCGGCCCGTTGCAGGGCATTCTGTCCTATTTCACCCGCCACCGCACGGCGGCGAACCTCTTGCTTGTGCTGATGCTGGCGCTTGGTCTCGCGGCCCTGCCGCGCATGCGCGCACAGTTCTTTCCCGATGTGGTGATCGACAACATAAGCGTCTCGGTCCTCTGGGAAGGCGCCAGCGCCGAGGATGTCGACAACGCCATTGTCCAGCTTCTCGAACCCGCCCTTCTGGCGGTCGAAGGCGTCGAAAGCTCAAGCGCCAGCAGCCGCGAAAACAACGCCACTCTTCTCCTCGAATTCGAACCCGGCTGGGATATGGGGCGCGCCGCAGACGAGGTACAGGCCGCGCTTGACACCATCACCACCCTGCCCGACGAGGCCGAAGAGCCGGTCGTGCGGCGCGGCGTCTGGCGCGACCGGGTGACGGATGTGGTGATCACCGGCCCGGTCGGCACCCGGCAACTGGCGCTTCTCGCCGATGAATTCGTGATCCGCCTGTTTGATGCGGGCGTCACCCGCACCACGATCCAAGGCGTCGCCGCGCCCGAAACCATCATCGAGGTGCCCTCGACCAGCCTGATCGCCAACGACATCACCATGGCCGAGATCGCCGCCGCCCTTGCCGCCGAAATCACCGCCGACCCGGCGGGCGACATGACCGGCGCAAATACCCGCGTGCGCACCGGCGTTGAGAAACGAAGCCCCGATCAGCTTGCCGATGTGGTGCTGCGCTCAAATCCCGACGGCTCGTCGCTGACCGTGGGCGATGTGGCGCGCGTGCGCGTAAAGGGGGTGACACGCGATGTGGCCTATTTCGTCGGCGACAAACCGGCCATCACGGTGCGCGTCGATCGCTCGGCGCGTGGCGACGCACTTGATATTCAGGCCAAGGTTCAGGCCCTCGCCGATCAGATGGCCGAAACCCTGCCCGAGGGTGTCAGCATCGACCTTATCCGCACCCGCGCCGAGGCGATCTCGGGGCGCATCAGCATGTTGCTTGATAACGCGTTGACCGGGCTGGCGCTTGTGGTCGGGCTGTTGTTTTTATTCCTCAATGCGCGCACCGCATTTTGGGTGGCGGCGGGCATTCCCGTGGCCCTCATGGCGGCGATGGCAATTATGTTTGCGGCCGGTCTTACGATCAACATGATCTCGCTTTTCGCGCTCATCATCACGCTTGGCATCGTGGTCGATGATGCCATTGTGGTCGGCGAGCATGCCGATGCACGCCTGCGCAAACTGGGCGAGCCGCCGATGGTGGCGGCAGAGCGCGCCGCCGCGCGCATGGCGCTTCCGGTGTTTGCCGCCACGCTGACCACGCTGATTGCGTTCTTTGGGCTGGCGGTGATTGGCGGGCGGTTTGGCAATCTGATCTATGACATCCCCTTCACCGTCATCGCCGTGCTGACCGCAAGCCTGATCGAGTGTTTTCTGATCTTGCCCAACCACATGGCGCATGCTCTGGCCCATTCGGGGCGGATGCATTGGTATGACTGGCCAAGCCGGGTGGTCAATCAAGGCTTTGGCTGGTTTCGCGACCGCGCGTTTCGCCCCCTGATCGTGCTGGTGATCCGGGCGCGCTATGCGGTGCTTGCCGCCGCCATCTTTTTGTTGGCCAGCCAGGTGGCGGTGTTCATTCGCGGCGATGTCACCTGGCGCTTTTTCAACGCCCCGGAACAGGGCAGCGTCAGCGGCAATTTCGCCATGAGCCCCGGCGCAACCCGCGATGACACGCTTGCGATGATGCGTGAAATGCAGCGCGCCACCGAATCGCTGGGCGCCGAATACGAGGCCAAGCACGGCACCAACCCGCTTGATTACGTGATCGCCCAGATCGGCAGCACGGCCGGGCGCGGGCTTGCCGGGTCCGACAGCAAAGATGCCGATTTGCTTGGCGGCATCACCATCGAGCTGATCGACGCCGATCTGCGCCCCTATTCAAGTTTTGCCTTTGTCGCCGACCTGCAAGACCGGGTCGAGCGCCACCCGCTGGCCGAAACCATAAGCTTTCGTGGCGGGCGTTCCGGCCCCGGCGGTGACGCGCTTGATGTTCAGTTCTATGGTGCCAGCGCCGAAATCCTCAAATCCGCCGCCGAAGCGCTTAAAACCGCCTTGGCGCGCTATCCCGAGGTGTCGGCGGTTGAGGACAACCTTGCCTATGACAAAGAAGAGCTGATCCTTGAGCTGACCCCGCAGGGGCAGGCGCTTGGCTTTGCGATTGACGATCTGGGCCGCGTATTGCGCCACCGCGTCGGTGGGATCGAGGCCGCAACCTATCCTGACGGCTCGCGCTCGGCCGAGGTGCGCGTCGAGCTGCCGGAAGGCGAGCTGACGGCGGATTTCATGGAGCGGATGCAACTGCGCACGCCGGGCGGTGAATACGTGCTGCTGGCCGATATCGTCAGCGTCACGCAGCGCACCGGCTTTTCCACGGTGCGACGCGAAAACGGCCTGCGCCTGATCAATGTGACCGGCGATATCTCCGAGGATGACCCGGCGCGCGCCAGCGAGATCACCGAGCTTTTGAAAACCGAGATCCTGCCCAAAGTGGCCAGCGAATATCAGGTCGAATGGCGGCTCGCGGGCCTCTCGGAGCAGGAAGACGAATTCATGGCCGACGCAAGGCTTGGCCTGATCCTGACGCTTCTGGGGATCTACCTTGTGCTGTCGCTGGTCTTTGCCAGCTGGACCCGGCCCCTGGTCGTAATGGCGATCATCCCCTTTGGCCTTGTCGGCACGATCTATGGCCATGCACAATGGGATGTGCCGCTTAGCATGTTCACCGTTGTCGGCCTGCTCGGCATGACCGGGATCATCATCAACGATTCCATCGTTCTGGTGACGGCGATTGACGAATATGCCAGCGAACGCGGCATAATCCCCGCGATCATCGACGGGGTTGCCGACCGGCTGCGCCCGGTGCTTTTGACCACGCTCACCACCGTTCTGGGGCTGGCGCCGCTGCTGTTTGAACGCTCGGTTCAGGCGCAGTTTCTCAAGCCGACAGTGATCACACTGGTTTATGGCCTTGGCTTTGGCATGCTTCTGGTGCTGCTGATCGTGCCGGCCCTGATCGCCATGCAACATGACCTTGCGCGCCAGATCGCGGCGCTGCGCCGGGGCCTCAAGGTGCGGCGCGGCCCACTTGGAGCCATGCTTTGGCTGGGGCTTGGCGCGATGCTGGCGTGGCTTGGCGCGACCATGGGGGTGACGCTGGCCACCGGCGCCCTGCCCGGCGCGATCACGCAGGCCCTGCCGATGACCGCCACCTTGCCGGCGATGGTGGCCGCGCTCATGCTGTTTCTCACCGGGACAATTGCCCTGCTGATACTGATCTATATCGCCATGGCAATCGCGCACCGCCGAGGGCGCGCATTGCCGACCTGAGCGCGTGTTCTGACTTGCACCCGGAGGCGGGCGGCGCTACCCCTTGCGCCATGCGTATTATCCGGGATTTCCAATATGTCACCGAGGCTGATCGTGGCGCCAGCGCCGCCATCGGCAATTTCGATGGCGTGCATCTTGGCCACCGTTCGGTGATCGACATCGCCCGCGCGGCGGGCACCAGGATCAACGCCCCGCTTGGCATTCTGACATTCGAGCCGCACCCGCGCGAATATTTCGCCCCCGATGCACCGCCCTTTCGCCTGATGGGGCCAGAGGCGCGCGCGCATCGGCTTGAAAAACTCGGGGTCGAGCGGCTTTACGAGATCAACTTCAATGCCGCCCTTAGCGCGCTTACCCCAAAGGAGTTTGCCCGCAACGTCATCAGCGACGGTCTGGGCTTGCGCCATGTTGTGGTCGGCGCCGATTTCTGCTTTGGCAAGGGACGTGCGGGCGCCGCCGCCGATCTAGAGGGTTTTGGCGCCGAGATGGGCTTTGGCGTAACCATCGCCCGGCTTCTGGAGGGCGATGAAGGTCAGGTCTCCTCGACCGCGATCCGGCGCGCCCTGTCCGAGGGCGAGCCAAACAGCGCCGCCAATATGCTGGGCCACTGGCACCGCATCGAAGGGCCGGTCGTGGGCGGCGAACAGCGCGGTCGTGGGCTTGGTTATCCGACCGCGAACATGTCGATTACCGGGCTGCACCCGCCGAAATTCGGGGTTTATGCCGTGCTGGTCGATGTGCTGGACGGGCCGCACAAGGGCACCTATCACGGCGCCGCCTCGCTTGGGGTGCGGCCGATGTTCAACGGCGAGGTCGCCAATCTGGAAACCTTCATTTTCGACTTTTCCGGCGATCTTTATGGCACCGATCTTTCGGTCGGGCTTGTCGAGTATCTGCGCCCCGAAGAGACCTTTGACAGCTTAGAGAGTTTCATCGCCCAGATGGATGCCGATTGTGTGCGCGCGCGCCAGATTCTGGCCGCCCTATGAGCGACCCGATCGCGCGCAGCGGCCTGCGCCCCGAGTTCTGGAAGACCACCCCGCTTGAGCGCATGACCCAGGACGAATGGGAGGCGCTCTGCGATGGCTGCGGCAAATGCTGCATGAACAAACTTGAGGATGAAGACAGCGGCGAAGTGGTCATGACCCGCGTCGCCTGTCGGCTGTTTGACGACACCACCTGTAAATGTGGGCAATACCCGATCCGGCATCAGTTCGTGCCCGAATGCATCTCGCTTAGCCCGAAGAACCTTGACGGTCATCTCTACTGGATGCCCGAAACCTGCGCCTATAAACTTTTGCGTCAGGGCAAGCCGCTTTTTGACTGGCACCCGCTTATTTCCGGCGATGCGCAAAGCGTGCATGATGCGCGCGTGTCGATGCAATCGCGCACCCTGCCCGAATTCGAGATTTCCGAGGACGACTGGGAAGATCATATCATCGAGGAACCACTCTGATGTTTTTTGGCTCTGACAATACCGGCCCCGCGCACCCGTCGGTGATGGCCGCCATGGCCGCCGCCAATACCGGGTTTCAGCCCTCTTATGGCGATGACGCGCTGATGGAACAGGTGCGCGACCAGATCCGCAGCCTGTTTGAGGCGCCGCAAGCCAGCGTTTACCTTGTGGCGACCGGCACAGCGGCGAATGCCCTGGCGCTGGCCACCTTGTCACAGCCCTGGCAAACCGTGTTTTGCACGCCGCTTGCCCATATCCACACCGATGAATGCAACGCGCCCGAGTTTTTCACCGGCGGCGCAAAGCTTAGCCTGACAGGTGAGGGCGACAAGATGACCCCCACCGATCTTGAGGCCGCGATTGCCTGCTGGCCCAGGGACGATGTCCATGCCGCCCAGCACGGGCCGCTTGCCCTGACACAAGCCACAGAGCGTGGCCGGATCTATAGCTGTGAGGACCTGGCCGCGCTGACCCGCGTGGCGCGTGATCACGGGTTGCCGACCTATCTTGACGGCGCCCGCTTTGCCAATGCGGTGGCCGCACTTGGTTGCACGCCCGCCGAGATGACATGGAAGGCCGGGATTGACGCGGTCAGCATGGGCGGCACCAAGAACGGCTGTCTTGGGGTCGAGGCGGTGATCTTTTTCAACCCCGAGAACGCCTGGGAATTCGAGTTGCGGCGCAAACGCTCGGCGCATCTGTTCTCAAAGCACCGCTTTCTTTCGGCGCAGATGCTGGCCTATCTGGCGGGCGATCTGTGGCTTGATCTGGCGCGCACCGCCAATGCCCGCGCGGCAACGCTGATCGCGGGGCTGCGCGAATTGCCGGAGGCCGCGTTTGTGGTCGAGCCAGAGGTCAACATGATCTTCGCCACCCTGCCGCGCGCCACCCATCAGCGGCTCAAGGCGGCGGGCGTGGCCTATGGCCTCTATGATGGTCCGCTTGAGAATGGTCCGGGTGACGCGCCGCTGATGATGCGGCTGGTCTGCGACTGGTCAATCACCGAGGCGCAGATCACAGAGTTTCTGGACCTCGCGCGCGGTTGATCCGCGCCTTAGGTCCAGCCCAGAAAGCGCAGAACCTCGGCGCTGACCTGATCGGGATGGGTGATCGGCCCCATGTGCCCGGCGCCGATGATCACCGACCTCTCGACCCGGCCCAAGCGCGCGGAAAGTCCTTCGTTGATCGCCGCGATGATGGCCGGTGACCGGCTGCCTTCCAGTAAAAGCGCGGGCACTGTGATCCGCTCCAATGCGCCACTTTTAAGCATCCCGCCCGCATCCTCGTAAAGCGCAGGCGCCGCTGCCTCGATCAGCGGCATTTGCGCGGCCATCGCAGCGCGCGCGGCGGCAGGCATGTCCGCCCAAGCGCGCCCATCCCCCCAGACACGGGTAAACCCCGCTGCCGCGCGGTCATGATCTTTGGCGGCCATGCCTTGCGCAAACATTGCCATTTCTGCTTCGTGGGCGCGGCGCATCTCGGGGTGATCGGCAAGCGCGACCCCAAAAAAGACCGGCTCATACAAGATCAGAGAGCGCACCAGATCGGGGCGCTCAACCGCCAGCCGCAAGGCCACCGTCGCACCAAAGGAATGGCCGATTATATCCGTCGGCCCGTCCAGAAAGCTGGCCGCGATCCGGGTCGTCACATCCTGAATTTCGCCGCGCGCATCCCAGGCGGCATTACGCCCATGGCCCGGCATATCGAATGCCACCATGCAAAGCGCACCGGACAAAGCCCGCGCCATGCCACCCCAGCTTGCGCTATGCGCCAGCGAACAATGCAGCATCAGCGCCGCGCGCGGCCCCTGCCCGAATGTCGTCCAATAGGTCTCAAACCCGGCCTTGTCGGCGCGTGGCATGGATCAGAGCTTACCCGCCAGATGCAGATCAAGCTCGTCCAGCCGGTCCTGACCCCAGAAAACCTGCCCTGTGTCGGTCACATAAAACGGCGCCCCGAAGACGCCGGCATTTACCGCCTCTTCAAGGTTGCGGGCATAGGTCTCTGCCCCGCTCAGCAGGCCGCTATCGGCAAGCTTGGGATCGAACCCGGCCTTTTGCAGACACTCGCGCACCACATCGTCACCGGCGATATCTCGGTCATCAACCCAACAGGCGCGCATGATGCTATGCGCAAGCGCCCCAACATCACCGCCACCCGCATTTTGCGCGGCAATGATCGCATAAGACGACGGCGCGGGGTTGGTCGGCCAATGGGCGGGCTTGAGGTTAAGCGCCATACCGCGCTTTTTCGCCTGACGCGGCAGCTCCTGCGTGCGATACGCGTTGCGCGAGGGGTGTCGCTCGGCGGGCGGGGTGCCGCCGGTGCGCGCAAACAGCGCCATGATATCAAGCGGCTTATAGGTCACTGTCGCGCCGTGCTTGGCCGCAATTTTCTCTAACCCGGTTCCTGCCAGATAGGCATAGGGTGACAAAGTTGAAAAATAATAGTCGATATGGGCCATTTTGGCGTGCTCCCCGGTTGCATAGCTTTGCCTGACCCTAGGCGCATGCTAAGCGGTGTCAACATCACGAATCTGTCACATCGCACAGCCGGGGACCTCACCATGCCAACTACATCGCAACCGAAGCTTATTTCGGGCAATGCCAATATGCCACTTGCCACCGCCATCGCACGACGGATGTCGATGCATCGCGGCGTCAACGTGGGCCTTGTCGACGCGCGGGTGGAACGCTTTAACGATGGTGAGATTTTTGTCGAGGTCTACGAGAATGTGCGCGGCGAGGATATGTTCATCATTCAGCCCACCTCGAACCCGGCCAATGACAACCTGATGGAATTGCTGATCATGGCCGATGCGCTGCGCCGGTCTTCGGCGGCGCGCATCACCGCCGTGATCCCTTATTTCGGCTATGCCCGCCAGGATCGCCGTTCCAAGGCGCGCACGCCAATCTCGGCCAAGCTGGTGGCCAATATGATCGTCGAGGCCGGCATCGAGCGGGTGCTGACGATGGACCTGCACGCCGCACAGATTCAGGGATTTTTCGACATTCCGGTGGATAACCTCTATGCCTCGCCGATCTTTGCGCTGGATATCATGATGCAGTTCAAGGGCGCGATGGATGACCTTATGATCGTCTCGCCCGATGTCGGCGGCGTGGCGCGCGCACGCGAATTGGCCAAACGGATCGAGGCGCCGCTGTCG
>CBDTZA010000030.1:0-10488 GCA_965364785.1 uncultured Roseovarius sp.
CCTCGATTTCGCCGCCCGACATCCCCTCGGTGGGGAAGGGGGCCGCGTCGGTGCCAGGGGTTTTTTCGGCCAGAAACATCGACAGGCCCCGGTGATCGGTGGTGTCGGGTTTGGTGCGTGCCAGCAATGTCATGACATGGGTACGCGCGGCGTGGGTGATCCAGGTCTTGTTGCCGGTCACGGTCCAGTCGCCGTTTTCGTCCTTGACCGCGCGGGTGCGCAGGGCGCCGAGATCAGAGCCGGTATTGGGTTCGGTGAACACCGCCGTCGGCAGGATTTCCGCACTGGCCAGTTTCGGCAGCCAATGCTGCTTTTGCGCCTCAGTGCCGCCGCACAGGATCAGTTCGGCGGCGATTTCAGAGCGGGTGCCAAGGCTGCCGACGCCGATATAGCCACGGCTGAGTTCTTCGGACACCACCACCATCGAGGCCTTGGACAGGCCAAGGCCGCCGAATTCTTCCGGGATGGTCAGGCCAAATACACCCATTTCGGCGAGTTCCTCGATGATCTCCATCGGGATGAGTTCGTCCTTGAGGTGCCATTCATGGGCGTGCGGCTCGACCTTGTCGACCGAGAAGCGGCGGAATTGCTCGCGGATCATCTCAAGCTCGTCATCAAGCCCGGTGCGCCCAACGGTGATCTCGGCCGCGCGTTCCTGCATCAGTTCCACAAGACGGGTGCGCGCGGCCTGGCTATTGCCCTCGGCGATCAGTGTGGCGACCGCCGGGGTCACAAAGGCGGCCATATCGGCGCCGCTCAGGCCCATGTCATGCGGGCGGATGATCTCGCCTTGATTCATCAGGATGCCGCCCCGGATCTGGCCAAGGTATTCGCCAAAACCGATTTGCAGCAAAAGCTGTTCGACCTCACCAAAGCTGCCGGATTGCTCTAGCCGCGTGGCCCAATGCTGCATCTGCCGCAAAGATTCTGTGTAGGTCGCGAGCCAGGCCAGACCATGGGCCGCGCTCTGATGTGCCTCGATGGCGGCACCTGATACCCGGCCATCAACGCTAACCAATTGGCGAATATTGGCTTTTGCCGCCTGAAAGAGGGTTTCAACCGGGGCAATAGATGCGCCTGTCAGGGTCAAAAGATCGCCCAGAATGATCGGTTTCGCCATTGCAATATCCTGTCCGTCATGTGCCATTTGTCGGGTCCTTTCGTGGTTGCGGCTGGTTTTATCTACTTCGCAGGTGCAGCGCAACTATTTTACGAAAAGGATGCGATTTTTGATTGAAAGTTGCGCATTGATTTTCTGCAGTGCCGCACTAACGGGCATGTTAAGAGGGAATTATGGAAGCGTTTTTTGATATCGGGCCGCTTTGGGGCTGGGCGTTTGCCTTTAGCGTGGCGATCTGTGCGGGCATGGTCAAGGGCGTGGTCGGTTTTGCCATGCCGACGGTGCTGATCGCCGGGCTTAGCTCTGTCATGGCGCCCGATCTGGCACTGGCGGCGCTTATTTTACCGACATTGGCCACCAATCTCTGGCAGGCCTTGCGTCAGGGGGTGGGGGCGGCTCTGGCCTCGGTGCGACGGTTTCGGGTGTTCTTGCTGGCGGGCGGCGTGGTGATGGTTCTGGCAGCACAGCTGGTGCCGATCCTGCCGCCTTCGGGGATGCTGTTGTTTATCGGGCCGCTGATCACGCTTTATGCGCTATCCACCCTGTTTGGCCGGGGCCTACGGCTACCGCCTGATCTGGGGCCAAAGGGCGAAGCGGCGATAGGGGCGCTGGCCGGGGTGTTTGGCGGTATATCCGGCATGTGGGGGCCGCCCACGGTGGCGATGCTGACGGCGCGCGGTACGGAAAAGACCGAACAGATGCGCGTGCAGGGCGTGATTTATGGCCTTGGCGCATTGGCGCTTGTGGTGGCGCATATCGGCTCTGGCGTGCTGCGGGCCGAGACACTGCCGCTCTCGCTGGGGATGATGCCGCCGGCGCTTTTGGGGATCTGGATCGGCTTTCGCCTTCAGGACCGTTTCGATCAGGTGGCGTTTCGCAGGATGACGCTTTGGGTGTTGCTTATCGCCGGGCTGAACCTGATCCGGCGGGGCGTCATGATCATGTAACGGGCACTCAGACGCAAAACGCCCCAGCCGTTGGGCCGGGGCGTTTGTTATGTGCGTAGGGTGGGTGAACCCCACGCCTGTTCTGAGGCTTAGCCGATTGCAGCGGCTTTGACGTCGTCGTCAATGAAAGGCAGGTATTGCTCGAAGTTGTTGGCAAACATCTGTACCAGTTTGGCGGCCTGACGGTCATAGCTGTCGGGCTTGTCCCAGGTGCGGCGCGGATCAAGCAGCACTTCGGCCACGCCGGGCACGGCCACGGGCACGTCAAAGCCAAAGTTCTCATCCTTGCGGAATTCGACCTCATTCAGCGAGCCGTCAAGTGCTGCGGTCAAAAGCCCGCGGGTCGCCTTGATCGGCATCCGCGAGCCAGTGCCATAGGCGCCGCCGGTCCAGCCGGTATTGACCAGCCAGCAGGTCGCGCCATGCTTGGCAATCTTTGCTTTCAGAAGGTTGCCATAAACCTCGGGGCGCCGCGGCATGAAGGGCGCACCAAAGCAGGTCGAAAAGGTCGGCTCTGGCTCGGTCACGCCACGCTCTGTGCCGGCCACTTTCGAAGTAAAGCCCGACAGAAAGTGATACATCGCCTGCGCCGGTGTCAGCCGTGAAATCGGCGGCAGTACGCCGAACGCATCACAGGTCAGCATGATGATGTTCTTGGGGTGCCCGCCAAGCGCGGTCTCGGAGGCGTTCGAGATATAGTCCAGCGGATAGGCGCAGCGCATATTCGCGGTCAGGGAATCGTCTTCGAAATCAAGGTCAAAGGTTTGCGGATCAAACATCATGTTCTCGATCACGGTGCCGAATTTCGTGGTCGTCGCATAGATTTCCGGCTCTGCATCGGGGTCAAGGTTGATGGTCTTGGCGTAACAGCCACCCTCAAAGTTGAAGGTGCCGCGATCCGACCAGCCATGCTCGTCATCGCCGATCAGCGTGCGCGCGGGATCGGCCGAAAGCGTGGTCTTGCCGGTGCCCGAAAGACCAAAGAAAACGGCCGTGTCAACCGGGTTGCCCTCGGCGTGGTTGGCGGAGCAATGCATCGGCATGATGCCCTTTTCAGGCAGCAGGTAGTTGAGCAGGGTAAAGATCGATTTCTTGTTTTCGCCTGCGTATTCGGTATTGCCCACCAAGATCAGCTTGCGATCGAAATTCATCGCGATCACCGTGTCGGAGCGACAGCCATGTTTGGCCGGGTCGGCCTTGAAACCGGGACAGTTGATCAGGGTGAAATCGGCGATGAAATTATCCAGCGCGTCGCGCTCGGGGCGACGCAGCATGGTGCGGTTGAACAGGCTGTGCCAGGCCAGCTCGCTGATCATGCGCACGTTGATCGCATGGGTGGGGTCCGCGCCGCCGACCAGGTCCTGCACAAAGAAATCGCCGCCTTTCATATAGGCCAGCATGTCGTTGTACAGAGTGTCAAACCCTTCGGGTGACATCTCGGCGTTGTTTTCCCACCAGATCGTATCAGTAACGCTGTCGGTCTTGACGATATGCTTGTCATTCGGCGAGCGCCCGGTGAATTTCCCGGTTGTCACCAAAAACGCGCCACCTTTGCCCAAAGTGCCCTCACCCTTTTTCAGGGCGGCCTCGATCAGCGCGGGTTCAATCAGGTTATAGTAGACATTTCCCAGCCCGGTGATCCCTTGATCTTCAAGCTGGAATTGCGGGTTTACCCGTCCGAATGTCATGTTGCCAAGCTCCTGTTTAGCCATGTCCGCGCGATGCGGTATCTGTCTGGGGCGCCGGCTGGCGGCGCCGGTCGGGCACTTTGCCCGGCTAAGCGCCTCTTAGCATGACGGTTCTGTAAAATAACAGGACGCTTTGGCGCAGTTAGCGCAACCAAGCGCAAGTTAGCGCAACCAAGCGGCTGTTAGTGAAAAAGGTAATCGTGGTGTGCAGGAAAAGTGAGTCAATTTAGCCATTCCTAAGATTTATTTGCGTCAATGGGGCGTCGCTTGGGAACTGATTCGCAGATTTGGATTGATCGTAAGGACTAAACCAGAGCATAGTAGCGGAAAAAAGCAGGTAATACTGAGCAGTATAAGGAACAAATCTATGTCGAAAATCGCCCTTGTGGACGATGACAGAAATATTCTGACATCCGTATCAATGACGCTCGAGGCCGAAGGCTTTGAGGTTGAAACTTATCATGATGGCCAGCAGGCCTTTGATGCATTCAGCAAAAAACTGCCGGATATGGCCGTTCTGGACATCAAGATGCCGCGCATGGATGGCATGGACCTGTTGCAGCGTCTGCGCCAGAAATCGCAGATGCCGGTCATTTTTCTGACCTCGAAAGATGATGAGATCGACGAGGTTCTCGGCCTGCGCATGGGCGCAGACGATTACGTCAAAAAGCCGTTCTCGCAGCGTCTTCTGGTTGAACGCATTCGCGCGCTGTTGCGTCGTCAGGAGGCGAACAATGGCGATATCGTGGCTGATAGCGAAGAGACCAAGGTGATCGAGCGTGGCGATCTGCGGATGGACCCGCTGCGCCATTCGGTCGGCTGGAAAGGTCAGGATGTGTCGCTGACCGTGACCGAATTTCTGCTGTTGCAGGCGCTCGCGCAGCGCCCCGGTTTTGTCAAAAGCCGCGATCAGTTGATGGATGTGGCCTATGATGACCAGGTCTATGTGGATGACCGCACCATCGACAGCCACATCAAGCGTCTGCGCAAGAAATTGCGGATGGCCGATCCTGAATTCTCGGCGATCGAAACGCTTTATGGTATTGGGTACAGGTATAACGAGGAATAATGGCTCTCGCCGAAGGGATAGAGGTGCGCGATATGGCGCGGCGAAAGGATAACGATGTTGTCCTTGGGGATGATTTCGTCGCACCCGACCGGGTCGGCGAAACAGAACTCACCGCGCGCCGTGCGCAGCGGGGGTGGTTTTCGTTTCGCGAATCCTCGCTGACGCGCAAGATCATCACCTTCAACCTGATCGCCCTCAATGTGCTGGTGGTCGGGATTCTATATCTCAACTCTTCGCATAACAATCTGGCGCTGCAGCGCGCCGATAGCCTGATCGGGCAGACTGCCCTTATCGCCGATGTGGTTGAGGCGCGCCTGCCTGCTGGTGCGCCTGTGAACCTGATGAGTGGCGATGGGCTGGATGTCGAAGACACGTTGTCGCGGCTCAATATCAATGTGGGCACCGAGGTGTTCATTTTTGATCGTACCGGCGTTTTGGCAGGTCACAAGATTGGCACGACGGCGCGGCTTGGGGCGGCCCAGGACCTGCCGGACACCCCAATGACCGATTTCCTGAGCCGGTTTTGGGACCGTCTGTCGGCACCGTTTTCGGGGGCAGAGCGCGCCGGGCGCCAGCGCTCGATTGAAGATCTGACGCGTGACATGGTGGATCTGGCCGTCAATGACGGGGTTCAGGTGCAAACCGGCGAGACGGCGTTTGGCACGGTTTTGTCGATTGCCGCCCCGGTGATGCAGGCCGGTCAGCCGGTTGCAGTTGTGGCGCTGGCCAATGCCACAGGCGAGATCGACAAGATGGCGCGCGCCGAACGCGAGCGTGTGCTGCAGATGTTCCTGATTGCGACGCTGGTGTCGGTCGGGCTCAGCCTTATTCTGGCCTCGACCATTTCCAATCCTCTGGCCGATCTGGCGACGGCGGCCGAAATCGGTCGCGAACGTAACCGCGGCAAGGGGGCCAAGGGGCGCATTCGTATCCCCGATCTGACGGCGCGCCCGGATGAGATTGGGCGGCTTTCCGGCGCCCTGCGCGGGATGGTGTCGGCGCTTTATCACCGGATCGACGGCAACGAGCAATTCGCGGCCGATGTGGCGCATGAAATCAAGAACCCGCTGGCAAGCCTGCGCTCGGCCGTGGGTACGATGCGGATCGCCAAGCGCGAAGATCAGCGCGAGCGCCTGCTTGAGGTGATCGAACATGACGTGCGCCGCCTTGACCGCCTGGTCAGCGATATTTCCAACGCCTCGCGGCTTGATAGTGAGTTGGTGAAGGAAGAGCAGGAATCCTTTGACCTGCTGCATATGCTGCGCAATCTGGGCCAATATCTTGGCGAGGAGGCGGACAAGAAGGGCATCGAGTTTATCGCGGACTTTCCAAACCAGCCTATCGTGATCACCGGGCTTGAGGGGCGTTTGGCGCAAGTGTTTGTCAATCTGATCACCAACGCGATCAGTTTCTGCGAAGAGGGCGATGCGATCCGTCTTTGGGCGCGGCGCCGGGCCAACCGGGTGTTGATCGTGGTTGAGGATACCGGTCCCGGCATCCCCGATCAGGCGCTTGAAAAGGTATTTCAGCGGTTCTATTCGGAACGCCCCGAGGGCGACTTTGGCAATAATTCCGGGCTTGGCCTGGCGATTTCCAAGCAGATCGTCGAGGCGCATGACGGTGTGATCTGGGCCGAGAATATCCGCCCGACCCATGCCGATGCCACATCCGATCCGCTTGGTGCGCGTTTCGTCGTGGGTCTGCCGGTCTGATCCGGTGGCTGACACTGCAAGATCCCGTGACATAATGGTGCATGCCACATGCGTGGCCCATTCGGGCCGCGCCGCTCTTATCCGGGGCGCGGCGGGGCGTGGCAAGTCCGGGCTTGCGCTTCAGCTTCTGGCACTTGGCGCAGATCTTGTTGCGGATGACCAAACCTGCCTCTGGCGCGAGGGCGCGCAGGTGATGGCGACGGCCCCCGCCACCATCAAGGGCCAGATCGAGGCGCGCGGCATGGGGATTTTGCATCTGCCGTCGATTGGCGAACAGCCGCTGGCGCTGATTGTTGACATGGATCAGGACGAGGGCGAGCGGTTGCCGCCTTTGCGCCACGAGACGATTTTGGGTGTTGGTCTGCCCAGTGTGAGAAAATCCGCTTTCCCCCATTTCCCGGCGGCACTACTGCTATATCTTAAGCACGGTAAGTTGACCTGAAGGAGACCCCGGATGCCCGGCGGCGCAGTTGAGCCCGACCTTGAGACACCGGCCATGCCCGCCAATCGGCTGGTGCTGGTCACTGGCCCGTCAGGGGCCGGGCGCAGCACGGCGATCCGGGTGCTTGAGGATATGGGGTATGAGGCCATCGATAACCTGCCGCTGTCGCTTTTGCCGCGATTGCTTGACGGGCGCGCGCCCGAAAAGCCGCTGGCGCTTGGGGTGGATGTGCGCAATCGCGATTTCTCGACAGCGGCGCTGATCGAAGTGATTGATCGTAGTGACTGGCATGCGGGCGTGCCGTTGCAGGTGCTTTACCTTGATTGCAGCGCGGATGTTCTGTTCCGGCGGTTTTCCGAGACCCGGCGGCGTCACCCGCTGGCGCCAGGCGAAAGCCCCGGCATGGGGATCGCGCGCGAGTTCGATCTGTTGGGGCCGGTGCGGGCGCGGGCGGATATTCTGGTCGACACCTCAGAGATGTCACCGCATGATCTGCGCGCCGAGCTTGAGCGGTGGTTTGCCCCCAAGGGTGCGGCGCGGCTGGCGGTTTCTGTCCATTCATTTTCGTATAAACGCGGTCTGCCGCGCGGCCTTGATATGGTGCTTGATTGCCGGTTTTTACGTAATCCCTATTGGGAACCTGCCCTGCGCGCCCTTGATGGGCGATCAGACGAGGTGGCCGACTATGTGCGCGGCGATGAGCGGTTTGAGGCGTTTTGTGCGCGGACGGGTGACTTGGTGCATCTCTTGCTGCCAGCCTATGAGGCCGAGGGCAAGGCGTATCTCTCGATCGGGTTTGGCTGTACCGGCGGGCAACATCGCAGTGTGTGCATGGCAGAAACTTTCGCGCAAAGCCTTGCAGAACACGGCTGGCAGGTGTCAATAAGGCACCGCGAGCTTGAGCGGCGTGGTCAGTCCGACGGGCCCGGCCCGCAACCGAAGGAGTGAGGCTGTCTTGATCGGCATTGTGATTGTGGCACATGGTGGGCTCGCCCGCGAATACCTTAAGGCTGTCGAACATGTGGTCGGCGCCCAAACGGGTATTGTGGCGATCAATATCGAAGGCAATCACGACCGGGCGATCAAACAGGATGAAATCTGTGCCGCTGCGGATGAGGTTGATACTGGTGGCGGGGTTGTTCTGGTGACCGATATCTTTGGCGGTTCACCGTCGAACCTGTCGCTTCGGGCGTGTCGGCCGGACAACCGCCGCATTCTTTACGGGGCCAACCTTCCGATGCTGATCAAGCTGGCAAAAAGCCGCCAGATGAGTGTGCCCGACGCGGTGCGCGCAGCGCTTGAAGCTGGCCGCAAGTATATAGACAGCCACAATGTGTCGGCGGATTGAGAAAGTAGTACCATGACAGACAAGGTGACCCGACAGCTTAAGATCGTGAACGTAAAGGGCCTGCATGCGCGCGCGGCCGCCAAACTGGTCGAGGTGGTCGAAGGATTTGACGCGGTGGCAGAGGTTTCCAATAACGGTCAATCCGCCTCGGGGGACAGTATCATGGGGCTTTTGATGTTGGCAGCAGGCCAAGGAAGCACTATTGACGTCGAAATCGCGGGCCCCGATGCCAAGCCGCTTGCGGATGCGGTAGCGACACTGGTGGCAGACCGCTTTGGCGAGGATATGTGACGACGCGGATATGTTGGGCGGCGATAAACGCGGGACAGGGACGGAGCATTTGAGCACCAAGGCGCAGCATGAGTCCGGCGATCAGCCCGGCGAAACGGTCGTATTTCCCAAATATGACCGGCGCAGTCTGACTTATGCCAATAGTTTTGACAGCAAGCTGACCTCGATCATTATCCGCACCTTGGAATGGATGACGGGCAAGCTGGCGATTGTCGGTATGATCCGCAAGTTCGAAAAGCGCGGTGCGCCCACGGGGCAGCCGTTCTGGCGTGCGGCGCTTGATACGATGGGTATCCCGCTTCTTACCCCTGATGAAGAGATTGCGAACATCCCGCTTGAGGGGCCGGTCGTGGTGGTGTCGAACCATCCGCATGGTCTTGTGGATGGGATGATCCTGGCCGATCTGATCGGGCAGCGGCGTAGTGATTACAAGATCCTGACGCGCGCTCTTTTGACCGGGATTGATGAGGTAGCGGCCTCTTACATGATTTCGGTGCCGTTCCCGCATGAACCCGACGCACAGCGCAAATCGGTCGAGATGCGCGCCAAGTCAATGGCCCACCTGAAAGAGGCCGGGTTGATCAGCGTCTTTCCGTCGGGCGTTGTTGCCTCGAGCGATACCCTGTTTGGCCCCGCAATCGAGCGGGAATGGAACGTCTTCACCGCCCAGATGATCCGCCGTTCCGGCGCGACCGTGGTGCCGATCTTTTTCCCCGGTTCCAACTCGCGCTGGTATCAGATGGCGAACCGGATTTCGTCAACCATGCGCCAGGGGCTGTTGCTGCATGAGGTGGTGCATAGCTGCAATCGCCCGCAAAAGCCGGTTGTCGGCGCGCCGATAAGCGATGAGCGCATGAAGATGCTTGAAAGCGATCCGCGCGGCTTTATGGAGTGGCTGCGCGAGCATACCCTGTCTTTGGGCGCCTAACCCTGGCGCTGTGTCGATTTAGGTAAAGCGGTTGTCGCGCGGAAATCCACGCGGCGCCATACGGCCAGAGCCGGCGCGCTTGCCCATCCATTCGCTCAGATCGGTTTCGGTGCGGGTGCGCCCGGCCGGATCAAGCCAGCTTAGCCCCTCGGCCAGCGTAAAGGTGGTGGCATCGCTTAGCCCGCCGTCCTTGTATTTCTGCAAGCGCACGCCCTTGCCGCGACCAAGTTCGGGCAACTCATCAAGCGCAAAGACCAGAACCTTGCGGTTTTCGCCGACGCAAGCCACGTGATCGCCGCTCACCGGATGACAGACCCGCGCGCGGGTATCGCCGCGCACGTTCAGCACCTGTCTGCCGCTGCGGGTCTGGGCCACGACATCGTTTTCGGGCACGATAAACCCGTCGCCCGCGCTTGACGCGACAAGCATCTTGCGGCCCGGTTTATGGATAAACAGATCGACAATCGCCGCCTCGTTGGGCAGATCGACGATCAGGCGCAGCGGTTCGCCCATGCCGCGCCCGCCGGGCAGGTTAGAGGCGCTCAGCGTATAGAACCGCCCGTTCGAGCCGAACACCAAAAGCCGGTCGGTGGTTTCGGCGTGGACCATGAAACGCGGCGCGTCGCCATCCTTGAATTTAAGCTCGCGGTTCAGGTCGATATGGCCGGTCAGCGCGCGAATCCAGCCCATTTCACTACAGACCACGGTGATCGGCTCGCGCTCAATCATCGCCTCAAGCGGCACCTCTTCGACCTCGCCGGCCTCGGCAAAACGAGTGCGGCGCGCGCCCCAGACGTGATCCTTGCCAAAGGTTTTCTTGGCCTCGCGCAATTGATCGGAAATCGCCGCCCATTGCATGGCGGAATCGTCAAGCAGATCCTCAAGGCCCGCGCGCTCTGCCATCAGGGCGTCACGCTCGCGCTTGAGTTCAAGCTCTTCGAGG
>CBDTZA010000031.1:0-10478 GCA_965364785.1 uncultured Roseovarius sp.
CTCGTATTCCCAGAGGCGGGCCAGGGCGCCCAGGGGCTTTGCGATGTCACAGGATCGGCCTTACTAGGCCACGCCTGCGCGCAGGGCGTCGTGGATATGCACCAGACCCTGCAATTTGCCGGTCTCATCGACCGCGAAAAGCGCGCTGATCTTATGGGTGTTCATCACCCCAAGCGCCTCGGACAATAACGCGTCGGGCGAAATGCTGCGCGGGTTGTAGGTGGCGACCTCACCGGCCTTATGGCTCATCAGATGGTCAAGATTGCGCCGCAAATCGCCATCGGTAATCACCCCCTTGAGCATGCCGTTCTCGACCAGAGCCGCCACGCCAAAGCCCTTGGCGGTCATCTCGAGCAGGGTCTCGCCCATATCCGTCTCGGCCGTGACCACCGGCAGGGCATCGCCCCGGTGCATGACCGAGGACACCCTGAGCAATTGCGCCCCAAGCGTGCCGCCGGGATGGAACGCCATGAAATTCTCGCGCTCGAACCCGCGCATCCGCATCATCGCCACCGCCAGAGCATCGCCAAGCGCCAGCGTGCAGGTCGTGCTTGTGGTCGGCGCCATGCCAATTGCACAGGCCTCGGGGGCATTGGGCAGCTCAAGCAGATGATCGGCCTGTTGCGCAAGGGTGCTGTCGGCTTTCTTGGTGATCGCCACCAGCGGAATGGCAAACCGCCGGGTGTGGGCGATGATATCGGCAAGCTCGCGGGTCTCGCCGGAATTGGAAATAAGGATCACCGCATCCTGACCGGTGATCATGCCTAGGTCGCCATGGCTGGCCTCGCCGGGGTGGACATATTGCGCAGGCGTGCCGGTGCTGGCCATGGTCGCGGCGATCTTGGCCGCAATATGCCCCGACTTGCCCATGCCCGACACGATCACGCGGCCGCGGACCTGCAACAGTTCCGTGATCACCTGATCAAAGCTTTCGGGTAGCCCGTCGCGCAGCGCGCTCAGGGCCTCGGCTTCGATCCGCAAGACCTCTCGGGCAATCTCGGTCGGCGTTTGGCTGACAGGCATGGCGCGGCTCCTCTTTGGCAGACTGATAGCGCGACCCGGCTCCAAGGCCAAGCCCCCGCCGTAAGGGCGCGCATTTTGCGGCTGGTCAGGGCGCATGGCCCGCTCTAACGTCGCGCGCATGACCGCCGATATCCAGATCCTTGACAGCCGCTATGCCTGGACACGGCTTGCCGTGTCGCTGTTGATTGCCATGGTGGGTAATGTCGGGATGTGGTCAATCATTGTGGTGATGCCCGCGATGCAGGTCGAATTCGGGGTCGATCGCGCCGCCGCCTCGTTACCCTATACGATGACCATGGTGGGCTTTGCGCTTGGGAATTTCGGCATTGGCCGTATAGTTGATCGCTTTGGCATCTCGACCGCGCTTTGTGGCGCGGCGGTGCTGATTGCGGCGGCCACCGGATTGGCCGCGCTTAGCCCGTCGGTGGTTGTTCTGGCGGGTCTGCAAATTCTGATCGGTTTTGGCACCGCCGCAAGCTTTGGCCCGCTTATCGCGGATGTCTCGCTCTGGTTCGTGCGCCGCCGTGGCATCGCCGTGGCGATCACCGCGAGTGGCAATTACCTCTCCGGCGCGATCTGGCCGGTGATCCTTGCGGGCATTCTGGCCAATCAGGGCTGGCGCGCGGTTTACCTCGTGCTGGCGGTGGTCACTGTGGTGACGGTTATCCCGCTGGCCCTGTTGCTGCGTCGGCGCGTGCCTCTGGCTGCGCGCGCCCATGCCGACACGCTCTCAAGCGCGCGGGCCGGTGCCGCAGGCATTCCACCGCGCACCTTGATGCTGATGCTCGGGTTGGCAGGGGTGGGCTGCTGCGTGGCGATGTCGATGCCGCAGGTCCATATCGTAAGCTATTGCGTCGATCTGGGTTATGGCCCGGCAGTGGGGTCGCAAATGCTGTCGCTGATGCTGTTGGGCGGGGTGGTGTCGCGGCTGATCTCGGGCCTGATGGCCGACCGGCTGGGCGGGGTGCGCACGCTGTTGATCGGCTCAATCCTGCAATGCCTTGCGCTATTCTTTTACCTGCCCTCGGGCGGGCTTACCTCACTTTACGTGGTCAGCCTGGTCTTTGGCCTCGCCCAAGGCGGCATCGTGCCGAGCTATGCCGTGATTGTGCGCGAATACATGCCCAGCCAAGAGGCGGGCCGACGCGTCGGCTTTGTCCTGATGTCCACTATTGCAGGCATGGCGCTTGGAGGCTGGATGTCGGGATGGATCTATGACCTGACCGGCAGCTATCAGATGGCGTTTCTCAATGGCATCGCCTGGAATGCCCTCAATATCGGGATCATAGCGCTGATCCTGACGCGCACCCGCACCCGCCAGCCTCAGCTTGCCTGAGAGGAAGTATAGTTGAGTATTTTTGCCAAGAAGAAGATATACGTGCTCGCCCTGCTTCTTCTTGGTCCAAATACTCAATTCCGCATTTGGCCATGCGCGCAAGCCCAAGAGTTTTACTCTTCGTGGACCACCTTGATATGGCGCTCACCGCGGGCCTCGGCCAGAGCCATCTGTTTCTGGCGCTCGCGAAACCGGTCCTTGCCGTCTTCCGTGGTCTCATGCGCGCAGTGATGGCAGGCGACGCCCTCTTCATATTCGGGGCGCTTGGTGTCTTCGGGCAGGATCGGGCGGCGGCAGGCATGGCAGAGCCGGTGTGGCCCCTCAGTTAGACCGTGACCCACCGACACGCGCGCATCAAAAACAAAGCAGTCGCCCTGCCAGGTGCTTTGCGCCTGCGGCACCTCTTCGAGATATTTCAGGATACCGCCCTTGAGGTGGTAAACATCGTCCACGCCCTGCCCAAGCAGGTAATTGGTGGATTTTTCGCAGCGGATGCCGCCAGTGCAGAACATCGCAATCCGCTTGTTGTGAAAACGGTGCTTGTTTTCTTCCCACCAGGCCGGAAAGTCGCGAAAGCTGGCGGTTTCGGGGTCGACCGCGCCTTTGAAGGTTCCAATCGCCACCTCGTAGTCGTTGCGTGTGTCGATCACGGCGACATCCGGGCACTCAATAAGGGCGTTCCAGTCCTGTGGATCGATATAATGCCCGACCTGCGCAAGCGGATCGACATCCGGCTGACCCATCGTGACGATCTCTTTTTTCAGCCGCACCTTAAGGCGGCGAAACGGCTGATCGGCGCTTGTGCTTTCTTTCCACTCCAGATCGCCACAGCCGGGCAGGGCGCGGATATGGGCCAGCACGCGGGCGATCCCGGCATCCGGGCCCGCAATCGTGCCATTGATCCCTTCGCGCGCCAGCAACAAGGACCCGCTTATCTTTTCGGCCTCGCAGAGCGCCAAAAGCGGACCCCGAATCGTCGAAGGGTCATCAAACCGGGTGAAATGATAGAGCGCAGCAATCTTGTACATGGCTCGCGATTTACCGATTTGGGCGCGCCTGAACAAGAGGACAAAGTGGCGCCATTGACGCAAGCCCCGCGCCTGCGTACCCCTATGGGGCAAAAGGAGGCCACCATGACCCAAGCCCTGATCGTGATCGACGTGCAAAACGATTTCTGCCCTGGTGGCGCATTGGCCGTGACGGGTGGTGATCAGATCGTGGCGGGCATCAACGCGCTTATGCCCGAATTTGCGGCCGTGATCCTGACTCAGGACTGGCATCCGGCGGGGCATTCGTCTTTTGCATCCTCGCATGCGGATAAGGAGCCGTTTGAGATGACCGACATGCCCTATGGCCCGCAGGTGCTCTGGCCCGATCACTGTATCCAGGGCACACCCGGCGCCGCGTTTCACGAAGGGCTTGAGACACGCCGCGCCGATGCGATCATCCGCAAGGGCATGAACCCCGCAATCGACAGCTATTCGGCGTTTTTCGAGAATGACCATGAAACGCCCACCGGGCTTGACGGGTATCTTCAGACACGCGGGATCAGTGATCTGACACTGGTCGGGCTGGCCACCGATTTCTGCGTCAACTTCTCGGCGGTTGATGCGGCGCGCCTGGGGTATTGCGTAACCGTGCGCCGCGATCTGTGCCGTGCGATTGATCTTGATGGCTCACTCGCCGCCGCCCTTTCGGGCATGCGCGAGGCCGGGGTCACGCTTATATGACCCACCGATGACAGAGCTTGGTGATCAGATCCGCGGCTGTCGCCTCTGCGCCGCGCGCTTTGCCGCCACCCAAACGCGCCATAGCCCACGCCCGGTGGTCTGGTTTCGCCCCTCGGCCCGTATTCTGATCGCAGGGCAGGCGCCGGGGATGCGCGTGCATCAGTCGGGCAAACCGTTTGATGATCCCTCGGGCGCGCGCCTGCGCGAGTGGCTGGGCTTGAGCGAGACAGAGTTTTACGATCAATCCCGCGTCGCCATCGTGCCCATGGCATTTTGTTTTCCGGGCTATAATGCCAAGGGCTCTGACCTGCCGCCGCCGCGTGTCTGCGGTGAGACATGGCACGATCTTGTGATGCAAGAGCTTGAAAAGATTGACCTTACCATTCTTGTTGGCGGCTATGCGCATAAATATCACCTCGGCGTCAAAACCGGCGTGAGCGATACGGTCAAGGCGTGGCGCGACCATGCACCGCGGCTTTTTGCCTTGCCGCACCCGTCCTGGCGCAATACCGCTTGGCTAAAGAAAAACCCGTGGTTCGAGGCCGATATATTGCCGGAATTACGCAAGCAGGTTCAAAGGGTTATCAATGTCTGAGCTTACCCGCCTTGACGCGGCCCATGCCACGATGGAGGCCGCGCCCGACGACGGAGCCGCGCGCATGCGGTTTTATGAAACGCTGGCGGCAAGCGAGCTGTTCTTGCTTTTGAAATCCGAGGCTAATGGCGAGGCGATTGATCCCGAAGTGTTTGACCTCTCGGATCATTCCTTTGTTCTGGTGTTTGACCAAGAGGCCCGCCTTGGCAGCTTTGCCAACCGCCCCGCCCCCTATGCCGCGCTGACCGGGCGCACGATTGCCACGATGCTGGCCGGGCAGGGGATTGGCCTTGGCGTCAATCTTGAGGTGGCGCCCTCGTCGATCCTGATCCCGCCCGAGGCGGTCGATTGGCTGGCCGAAACCTTGGGGGCTGGCCCGTCAGAGATCGAGGCGCGGGTCGAGAGGTTTCATGCGCCCAAAGGCCTGCCTGAAACCTTTTTGCTTGCGCTCGATGCCCGGCTGGCCGGTGCTACGGGCCTTGCCCCGCTGGCCTATCTTGTGGGGGTGACCTATGACACTGGCGCGCAGGGGCATATGCTTGGCTTTGTCGATGCCGCGCCGGGCGCAGAGGCGGCTTTGGCACAGGCCGTGTCAGAGGTGTTGATCTTTTCCGGGCTTGAGGCCGCCGCGCTTGATGTGGCATTTTTCGCCCCAAACGATCCGGCGGCGGCGCGGCTTTCCACTTGCGGGCTGCGGTTCGATCTGCCGCAACACCAGGCGCCAGAGCCGCGGCGCGCGCCGGGATCGGACCCCACAAAACCCCCGATCCTCAGATAGCGACACCCACCCCGAGCGGCGGCTTAGTACCCCAGATCGCGGTCAACCAGATACAGGAATGGCTCGCCAGCCTCGCCGCGGCGGATGTTTTCCGCGATCACCTGCGAGGCCGATCTTGGCCGCGTTGCCGAGGCGATGTGCGGCGTCACTGTCACCTTTGGATGTGCCCAAAACGGGTGCAGCACCGGCAGCGGTTCCTCGCGGAACACGTCCAGCGTGGCATGCCCGATATCTCCGCTGTCCAGTGCGGCCAAAAGCGCCTCATCGTCGATCAGCGGGCCGCGACCGGGGTTCACAATCACCGCACCACGCGGCAGATAGGCCAGCGTTTCGGCGTTCAAAATGTTTTCCGTATCACCGGTCAGCGGCAGCAAAAGAACAAGGATATCGGCCGCTTGCAGGGCCGAAGTCAGCCCCTGATCGCCAGAAAGACAGGTGATGCCATCAATCTCTTTCTGGCTGCGGCTCCACCCGGTCATGGCAAAACCAAGCTGGCCAAGCGCCTGCGCGCAGGCCTGTCCTAGCGCGCCGAGGCCAAGCATCGTCACGCGTCGATCCTGCGCCAGCGGCGGCACATCCTTGCGCCAGATCCCGTCCTGTCCGCAGATATGCGCATCCATCCCAAGATGATGGCGCAGCACATGACCTGTGACCCATTCAATCATGCCTTGCGTCAGCCCGTGTTCCACCATGCGCGCCAGCGGCAGGCGCAGGCTGGGGTTGTCAACCACATCCTCGACCCCGGCCCAGAGGTTCAGAACCGCCTTGGCGCGCGTAAAGGGGGCAAAATCCTCGACCCCGCTATTGGGCGCATAGACGATATAATCGACCTCATGCGCGGGCATGTCCGTGACAAGGTTCGCGTCTATTCCGGCCTCTGACAGGGCGGTTCTCAGCGGGGCTTCATAGGTTTCCCACCGCTCCGGGCGGGCCGCGAAAAGGACGTTTACGGACATGAAAGATTACCTTGGTTTGTGAATATGTGCGCTCTGGACAAGGCCGAACCCGACCAGCAGGACAAGCATGGCCGAGCCGCCATAGCTGATCAGGGGCAAGGGCACGCCGACCACCGGCATAAGCCCCATGACCATCGCCATATTGACCGAGAAGAACAGGAAGAACGTCATCGCCACACCGAGCGTCAGAAGCGATGAATACCGGTCGCGGTTGGACAGTGCCGTCGAGATACAGAACACCAGGATCAGCGTATAAAGCCCAAGAATGGATATCGCCCCGATAAAGCCAAATTCCTCGGCCAGCGTCACAAAGATGAAATCGGTGTGCTTTTCCGGCAAAAAGTTAAGCCGCGATTGTGTGCCCTGCATAAAGCCGCGCCCCGTCCAGCCGCCCGATCCAAGCGCGATCTTGGATTGGGTGATGTGATAGCCGGCGCCAAGCGGGTCATTATCGGGGTTCAAAAAGGTGTCGATCCGGCGATATTGATAGTTCTCAAGCATTTGCCAGGTCGTGCCCCGGCTCTCAAACACCGCAAACACCAGCCCCACAAGGGCGGCGATCACGGTTGCGAAATAGGCCCAGTGGACCCCGGCGATGAACATCATCACCCCGCCTGCCGCCAGCAACAGGATCGAGGTGCCCAAATCCGGCTGGCGCAGAACAAGCGCCACGGGAAAAAGGATCATCGCCACTGGCAATGCCACCCAGACCGGCCGCGAGACCCGCGACATCGGCAACCAGTCGTAATAGGCCGCCAAAACCATCACCAGCGTGATTTTCACAAGTTCCGAGGGCTGCAAGCGCATAAAGCCGATATCAATCCAGCGCTGCGCGCCTTTGCCCTCGACCCCGAAAAGCGCCACCGCGATCAACAGCGCCAGCGCGATCAGATAGGCCAGCAACGACATGTTGCGCCAGAACCAGATCGGCACCATCGCCACCATCAGCATGATGGCAAAGCCAAGCGCAAAGCGTTTCATCTGCGGCTCGGCCCAGGGCGACAACGACCCCCCCGCGACCGAGTAGAGCATCAAAAATCCAACCCCGGCCACGGCGATCAACAAGACCACCAGTGGCCAGTTGAGGTGAAGCATCTTGCCCGGCCCGGTGGGTGTGGTCTTGACGGTATATTCAAGATAGCTCATGCGCGATCTTTCCCGTCCGGCCCGGATTGCGGACGCGCGCGGCGCAGCTTTTCCTGAAGGGTCTTGATCTGATCGCGATCAGCCGCGGGATAGGCGTCAAGCGGCGGGTCCTCGCCATAAAGCGCCTGAAGCGTGATGTCGCGGGCAATCGGCGCGGCGACTGTTGACCCACCACCGCCATGCTCGACAACCACGGCCACGGCCACTTTCGGTGCATCGAAGGGCGCAAAGTCGACAAACAGGGCGTGATCTCGCCGGTTCCACGGCAGGTCACGGTTATTGACCACGCCGCTGGCGCGCTCGCTCGCGGAAATATTGCGCACCTGGCTGGTGCCGGTCTTGCCAGCCATGCGAAACGCATCTTCGATGATGCGGCTGCCATAGGCGGTGCCGCGATTGCTGTTCGAGACGGCAAACATCGCCTTGCGCACTTCGCGCATGAGGTTTTCATTCAGGCCAAGCGTGTCGCCATGGCCGGTGGGCTGTTCAACCCCGTCGATGGATTTGATCAGCCTTGGCGTCACCGACCGGCTGGTGGCGATCCGCGCGGTCATCACCGCCAGTTGCAAAGGCGAGGCCAGAACAAAGCCTTGTCCGATGGCGGAGTTCACACTATCGCCAATCACCCAGGGCTGGCCCCGATTTGCCTGTTTCCACGCGCGCGTCGGCGCAAGCCCATTGGCAACGCTGGTCATCGGCAAGTCAAACTGAACCCCAATCCCGAGGCGTTCGGCCATCGCACTTATCTTCTCGATGCCGGTGCGCAGGGCCATTTCATAGTAAAAAATGTCACAGCTTTCGCGCAGTGAGCGGTGCAGATCGACATTGCCATGTCCGCCGCGCTTCCAGCAGTGAAAGCGGCGCCCGCTGATCTCCATGTAGCCCGGGCAATAGACCGTGTCATCCAGCCCGATCTGCCCGTCTTCGAGTGCCGCCAGCGCCGTGACCATCTTGAAGGTTGATCCGGGCGGGTAAATCCCCTGCACCGCCTTGTTGGGCAGCGGGCGATAGGGATCATCCAGCAAGGCCTGATAATCGGGCACGGAAATGCCGCGCACGAAAAGGTTGGGATCATAGCTTGGCGCCGAGGCGCAGGCCAGAAGGTCGCCGGTGTCACAATCAATCACCACCGCTGCAGCACTCTCTCCCTCAAGGCGCGCATTGGTATAAGATTGCAGGTTGTTATCCAGCGTCAGCTGCATATCGGCGCCGGGTTGCCCCTCTTGGCGGTCAAGTTCACGCATCACCCGGCCGGCGGCGTTCACCTCGACACGGCGGGTGCCGGCGCTGCCGCGCAACAGGTTCTCGCGCTTGGCCTCAAGTCCGATCTTGCCGATCTGGAACCGGGGCAGGCGCAAAAGCTGTTCGGGGGCATCGATCCGTTCCAGATCCTTGTCACTGACCGTACCGACATAGCCCACGACATGGGCATAATCATTTGTCGCCGGATAGCGCCGCGACAGGCCGACCTCTGGCAAAACTCCGGGCAGGGCAGGGGCATTGACCGCAACCCGGCTTATCGCGCTCCAGCTGACGCGGTCGGCGATGGTGACGGGGGTATCGCCGCGCAAGTCGCTCAGGTCGCGGCGGGCGCGCTCCAACTCATCGGGGTCCAGCTCGACCAGCTTGGCCAGCCGCGCGATCACGGCATCCACATCACCCGCCTGTTCGCGGGTCATGGTGATCCGGTAACTTGGAATGTTTTCCGCGATCACCGCGCCGTTGCGGTCAAACAGGCGGCCACGGGTGGGCGGTATCAGTTGAATGTTGATGCGGTTTTCATCGGCCAAAAGGCGAAACTGATCGGCCTGCTCGACCTGCATGTACCGCATGCGCAGCGCCAGAACGCCCATCACACCGGCCTGTAGCCCGCCGATGACAAGCCCGCGCCGGGTGATGCGCCGCTGGCTTTCGGCGGTATCGCGACCCGGCCGCCTCATATCCGTTTGCTCATTGCGTCAAGATCGCCGGGGGCAAGCTTGCGCACGCCCATGATCGTATGCGACAGAAACGCGACCACGGGATAGACCATCAGCGTGAACAACACCTGCATCAGGCTAAGGCCAAACGGCGCCTGATCGACCATCAGCACCGCCAGCACCAAACGATAGGCCAGCGTGATCAGCACCATCGTGCTTGCGACCGAGGCCCATTCGGCGGCAAAGCTAAGATCGCGCAGCATTGGCGCGCGGTTGCGCAGGGTTTCCGCCCCCATCACAACGCAGGCTGCCCAAAGACCCGGCGGGCGCTGGAACAGAAGATCCATCGCAAGCGCCACCAGCGCGATCAGCAGAACCGGCACATAGTCCGGACGCCGCAGCACCCAGGCAAAGGTGATCGCCAGCACAAGGTCGGGCCCGGTCCAGTTGGACGGTTGCGTATCAAGTGGCAAAAGGTGCATGAATATCAAAAAGATACACAGCATGAGGTAAAGCGCGCGCATCAACCAATAGCGCTGAATGAAACGATCAGCCATTTCCCGCCTCCGCCGCTTGGGGGCCATCGGGCGCCTTAGTACCGGGCAGCAGGATGGGCGCAATCAACTGACCGGGATCGGTCAGGTCTTCGTGGCCATAGCTGCGCAGCACGCGCAGAAATTCCAGCCGCTCGTAATCGGCTGCGATGCGCACGCGCACGCGTCCGCCGGGGTCTTCGGCCAATTGGCCAATCAACAGACCGGCGGGAAACACCCCGCCATCGCCCGAGGTCAGAACCCTGTCACCGGGGCGCACCTGATCGGGGTTTTCGATAAAATCGATGGGCGGTGCCGCGCTATTGTCGCCGATCAACAGCGCCCGTTGCCCCGAGGGCTGGATCGTGACCGGAACCCGGCTTGAGGTGTCGGTCAACAGGATCACCCGCGCGGTATTGCGCCCCACGCCCGAGATGCGCCCGACAAGGCCAAGCCCGTCCA
>CBDTZA010000032.1:0-10308 GCA_965364785.1 uncultured Roseovarius sp.
CGGCGTGTTCGTGCGCATGCCCTTTGTCGCGCCGCAAGACCGCTGCATTCGCATCAGCTGTGGTCGGCCAGAGGATCTGGCGGTGCTGGCCCGCGCCCTGCCCGAGGCGCTTGCGGAGGCGCGCGGATAACGGCCAGCCTTGGCAAGCACGCAAAAATTTACCTGACAGCCAGAATTATCGCGCTAAAATCACGCCATGAATCGTAGAAACATGCCCTCTGCGCCCAATTACACCAACGCCGCTCTGGTGATGGGATTGGTGAATTTGCTGTGGGTTTTCATGGTGATCTGGGCCCATCTTGGCCTTTTGGCAGTGATCGCCACGGGGTACGCCTTGGACAAACTGATCAGCCGGATCGCGCGGGCGCGTTAACGCCCCCCGATCACCCGCGCCGCCGCCGACAAGGCCCCCGCCCCATGCGGGATATCAAGCGCGGCGAACCCGGCCTCGATCACCCCAAGTGCGCCCATCACCATATGCGCATTCACGTGCCCCATATGACCAATGCGGAAAAACCCGTGCCAGGCCGGATCGCCCGGCTCTGTCATGCCAAGCCCGATGCCAAGCGTCAACCCGGCCTCATCCTCGACCCATTTGCGCAAGCGCGAGCCATCCGGTGCGCCGATACGCAACGCGGTGACCGCCCGGCTGCGCAGGGCAGGGTCGGAGATGTTAAGCTCTAGCGGGCCACCCTCACCCCAGACATCGCAGGCCGCCCAGATCGCGCGGGCAAGCTGATCATGGCGCGCCCAGATCGCCTCGATCCCTTCGGCGTTGATCATATCAAGCGCGGCGCGCAACCCGTAAAGATGGTGGGTCGGGGCCGTGCCGCCAAAGTACTGATAGAACATCTCGGGGTTGGCGCGCGGTGTCCAATCCCAATAGCGGGTGACATTGGGCATTGCGGCGCGCGCCGCAGCGGCCTTGTCGCTGAAGAACACGAACGCCAGCCCCGGCGGCACCATCAGGCCCTTCTGGCTTGCCGCGACCATCACATCGACGCCCCAGTCATCCATCTCGAAGCGGTCGCAGGCCAGCGAGGCGATGCAATCCGCCATCAAAAGGGCCGGATGCCCGGCGGCATCCATCGCGGCGCGAATGGCCGCCACATCATTGAGAACCGAGGTCGAGGTATCAACATGCGTGGCCAGAACCGCCTTGATGGTGTGATCGGTGTCGGCGCGCAAAGCCGCCTCAAGCTGTTCGGGGTCAACCGGGGATCGTTTGCCGAAATCAAGCATCTGCGCCTCGATCCCCTGCCCGCGCGCCACCTCGGCCCAGCCATGACCAAACCGCCCGGTGGCAGGCACCAGAACCCGCTCGCCCGGCGCGACCGTGTTGGCCAGGGCGGCCTCCCATGCGCCATGGCCATTGCTGATATAGATCGCCACATGGCCTTTAGTGCGCGCCACCGCCGCCAGATCGGGGATCAGCCCCGCCGTCATCTCGATCAACTCGCCCTCATAAATATTGGGCGACGAGCGGTGCATCGCGCGCAGCACCTCTTCGGGCATCACCGAGGGGCCGGGAATGGCGAGGTAAGGGCGACCTTGGGATAGGCTCATGTCAGTGTTCTCCTGCGACTGAGGCGCCGACATTACGCCGCTTTGCTCTGCCGTCAATCACAGATCGTCGGCTTGCCATGGCGCGCCCGGCCCCCTAAATGGGGCGAGCCGGGCCAAACCGCCCCCGCAACCGGAGTGCCTTGCGCGCATGAGCCTTTTCAAACGGATTTCCAATTGGGAACGCGCGCTGCGCGCCTCGTATAATACCGATCTCTCGACCCCGGAAAATCGCCGTCGCGCCGATATCTATAACCTGTGGTTCGATCATGCGGTGTTGCGCAAGGTCTGGACCAATTTCTTTCAGGTGGCGCCGGGGGTGTACCGGTCGAACCAACCCACGCATGAGCGGTTTGTGCGGCTCAAGGCAAAGGGTTTCCGCTCGGTTCTGAACCTGCGCGGCGCGGCAGGGGCGGCGCATTATCTGGTTGAGGAAGAAAGCTGTCGCGCGCTTGGGCTAAGCCTTGTCAATTGCTCGCTTCAGGCCCGCGATGCCGCCCCGCCCGAGACTATTCTGGCGGTGATCCGCGCCTTTCGCGAGATCGAGAAACCCTTTGTGATGCATTGCAAATCCGGCGCCGACCGGGCCGGGTTTGCATCCGCCATCTATCTTTTGGTCATTGAGCGTCGCCCCATGGCCGAGGCGCGCAAGATGCTGGGTGTGAAATACCTGCACCTCAAGTGGTCGCGCACCGGAATCCTTGATTACATCCTTGATCAATACGAGGCGCGCGAGGCCCAAAGCCCAATCGGCTTTGAAGAGTGGATTACAACCGAATACGATCACGTCGCCCTTCAGGCGGCCTATCACGCGACGCATAAATCGCTATTTTGACGCCCGATAGCGCGCCGCAAGGCGGGTCGGATCAGCCCCCGCAAAATAGCGCAGCAACAGCACCAGATTGCGCGCGCCGCGCCTTACCCAACCGTCCCGCTGATACTTTGCGGCACTGGTGCGCACCCGCAGCGGCAGCGCGCTAAGCCGCCCGCGCAAGGCGCGCGCCATCGCCACATCCTCCATCAACGCAATATCCGGGTAGCCGCCGACCGCGTCATAAAGCGCGCGCGGGATCAAAAGACCCTGATCGCCGTAAGGCAGCCCAAACAGGCGCGAGCGCAGATTGGCCCAGCCCGCAACCAGTGTCGGCATAACCCCTGCCGCATCAAACCCAAGCCGGAAATACCCTGCCCCGCCACGCGCCATATGATCGCTCACGGCAGCAGACCAACCTTGGGGCAGACCCGTGTCGGCATGCAGAAACAAAAGCCACTCTCCCGCCGCCACCTCGGCGCCGCGCCGCAGCTGACCACCGCGCGACGGCACGCCCCGCACGATCACCGCACCGGCAGCGTCGGCAATCCGAAGCGTCGCATCGCCCGATCCGCCATCGCTGATGACCAGTTCTCGGATCACGCCCGCCTCAAGCCCTTCCATCAGGGCGCCAAGACAGGCCGACAGGGCCGCATCGACATTCAACGTCGGGATCACCACCGATAAAGCTGCGCGCATGGGCCACCCCCTGTTGTCTTCGCCTGACGGACCTATATTACAACCACACCACCAGCGGGAGAGGGTAATGACGCGCACCATTCTGGAAATCACCGGGTCTGACGCCGCGCATTTTCTGCAAGGCCTGATCAGCAATGATATCGAACGGCTGGATCAGGGGCTGATCTATGCCGCGATGCTGACGCCGCAGGGCAAATACCTGGCGGATTTCTTTCTGCTGTCGCGCGGCGGGGCGATCTGGCTTGATGTCGACAGCAGCCTTGCCGCCCCTCTGGCGCAACGCCTTGGCCTGTACAAACTGCGCGCCGATGTGGCCATTACCCGGACGGACCACCAGGTCTGGCGCGGGACTGGTCCCGCCCCCGAAGGTGCCCTGAACGACCCGCGCCACCCGGATTTAGGCTGGCGGCTTTACGGGGGGAAGGGTGGCGATGACGGCACCGATTTCGATGCGATCCGTGTGGCGCATTGCATCCCCGAAACCGGGATCGAGCTCACCCCCGACAGCTTTATCCTTGAGGTCGGGCTTGAGCGGCTGAACGGTGTTGATTTTCGCAAGGGCTGTTACGTGGGCCAGGAAGTGACGGCGCGGATGAAACACAAGATCGAGCTGCGCAAGGGCCTGACCACCGTGGCGATTGACGGCGCGGCCCCGCTCAGTAGCGAGATCACCACACCCGATGGCAAGACGGTCGGCACGCTTTACACCCAGTCGGGCGGTCGCGCGATCGCCTATCTGCGCCACGACCGGGCCGTGCCCGGAATGATGGCCGGCAGCGCGCGGCTTGATCCGCTTTGATCTCAATTGACGATTAAACGAAAAGAGGCCCCACGCCGGGGGTCCGTTTTCGTCTGTTGTGTCGCGCGGCTACGCGCGCTCTGTATAAGCGATACGCGCGGTTACGCGCGCTCGGCATATTCCATCGTTTCGGTGTTGACGATGATATCCTCATCGACGCCCACAAACGGCGGCACCATCACCTTGACCCCGTTATCCAAAATCGCGGGCTTAAAGCTGTTGGCGGCGGTCTGGCCTTTGACGACCGGCTCTGTCTCTACGATCTTGCAGGTCACCTTTTGCGGCAATGACGCATGCAGGGCCTCGCTTTCGTGAAACTCGACCGTGATCATCATGCCATCCTGAAGGAACGGACGACGCTCGCCCAGAAGATGCACCGGCAGCTCGATCTGTTCATAGGTTTCGGCATCCATGAAGACCAGATTACCGTTTTCCTCATAAAGGAACTGCTGGTCTTTCTGTTCCAGGCGCACACGCTCGACCTTGTCGGCGCTGCGAAACCGTTCGTTGAGCTTTGAGCCGTTGCGCAGGTTGCGCATCTCGACCTGAGCAAACGCGCCACCCTTGCCGGGCTTGACGTGGTCAACCTTGACCGCAGCCCAAAGGCCGCCGTTATGCTCCAATACGTTACCGGGGCGGATTTCGTTTCCGTTAATCTTTGGCATTGCGTCCAAACCATGACAAAAGGTTGATAAGAAGTCTATCGCACCTATATCTGGCGTTATGATGGGTGGCAAGACAACGAGATATCGATTTAGCGGACGCGAGGTATGCGCAATTTGCATACAAGTTATGCATATACGCTCTATCCGAATCATAAAAACTCCGCCATAACGAGCGCCACGCCCAAAACACAAGAGCAATAAGAACAAGGACGAATGATGAAGGATTTCGTTGACGGCACAGCGTTCAAAAGCGAACAGGGCAACCGTGCGCGTAAACTTTTTGCGGCCGTTGTACTGGCCGCGCTGGATGATGCAATTTCCGACGACAAGAAATATGGCAACGGCCCCGAGCAGATCGCCCGCTGGGCGCGCTCACGCGATGGCCGCGAAGTGTTGTCTTGCGCCGGGATCGACCCGAACGAACGCGTCGTTTCGGGCCTGATGGATTTTGTCGCCAAAGGTGTACGTACCTCGGTCGCGCTGTCGCGTGAAGAGAGCGAACGTCGCAATGCCGCGGCCCAGGCCGAAGCGGCCTAACCGCGCCTAACCACTACAATTTCTCAAAGGCCCTGCCATAACTGGCGGGGCTTTTGCTTTTCCGGCCCTGCCCACCCCGGCCCGGAAAATCACAGCGCGGCGACAATCATCGCTTTCACAGCGCGCAGCGTCTTTGTATCACCATGCAGGAGCAAGCAGGGAACAGACCATGGCGCGCGCGATCATGATACAAGGGGCGGGCTCGAATGTGGGCAAGTCAATGCTGGTGGCGGGGCTTGCCCGTGCCTACCTTTTGCGCGGGATGAACGTTGCCCCGTTCAAACCCCAGAACATGTCGAACAATGCCGCCGTGACTTCTGACGGCGGCGAGATTGGCCGCGCACAGGCGCTTCAGGCCCTCGCCGCAGGGCGCGCGCCCCATACCGACATGAACCCGGTCCTTCTCAAACCTGAATCCGACATCGGCGCACAGGTCATCGTGCAGGGCAAACGCTTTGCCACGTTGCGCGCGCGCGATTACGCCAAGGCCAAACCCCAGCTTCTGGCCCCGGCCCTTGAAAGTTTTCACCGCCTCTGCGACGGCGCCGATCTGGTATTGATCGAAGGCGCCGGAAGTCCGGCCGAGATCAACCTGCGCGCGGGCGACATTGCCAATATGGGCTTTGCCGAGGCGGCCGGCCTGCCGGTGATCCTTATCGGCGACATTGATCGTGGCGGCGTGATTGCCCAAATCGTGGGCACGCAGGCGGTGCTGCCCCCCGCCGACGCCGCGCATATAAAAGCATTTGTCATCAACAAGTTTCGTGGTGATGTCAGCCTGTTTGACGAAGGCGTGACCGAGATCACCGCGCGCACTGGCTGGCCCTCGCTTGGGGTGGTGCCGTGGTTTGATCAGGCCTGGCGCCTGCCCGCCGAGGATGTGATGGATATCGCCTCGACCAAGGGTGGCACGTTCAAGGTGGCGGTGCCGCGCCTGTCGCGGATCGCCAATTTCGATGATCTTGATCCGCTGTCAAGCGAGCCGGGTCTGAGCGTCGAGATCATCCAACCCGGTCAGCCCCTGCCCGGCGACGCCGATCTGGTGCTGATCCCCGGCAGCAAATCCACCATCGCCGATCTGGCAGATTTCCGATCCAATGGCTGGGATATCGACCTTACGGCCCATATCCGGCGCGGCGGGCATGTCCTTGGAATTTGCGGCGGCTATCAGATGCTCGGCCAACAGGTCAATGACCCGGACGGCATTGAGGGACCCGCCTGCTCGGTGCAAGGCCTTGGGCATCTTGATGTGATCACCACCATGCATCCGGAAAAGCGGCTGGCGCTGACCAGCGCCACCTATCTTGCGACGGGCGACCGGGTTGAGGGCTATGAAATTCACCTCGGCCACACCACCGGTCCTGATTGCGAGCGGGCCTGGCTGGCGGTTGGCGCTCGACCAGAAGGCGCGGCCTCGGCGGATGGCCGGGTGCGTGGCGCGTACCTGCACGGGCTGTTTGCCAGCGACCCGTTTCGCGCGGCCTTTCTGGGTGGCCTCGGGGCGTCATCAGGCCTGAACTATGGGGAAAACGTCGAAGACACCCTTGATGCGCTCGCCGCGCATCTGGAACGTCATATGGATCTGGATCTGTTGCTGTCGCTTAGCGCCGAGCCGACAGTCTAGAGCGGCGGCTCAATAATCTGAGCCTGATGAGCCGCCCTATCTTTTTGATCTTGCGCGCAAGTTTCCCCGAAAACCGCTTCACACTTTTCGGCTTGCGCTCTAGTCCATGTCCTGACTGGTCAGCGCGCGGTGAATTTCGCGGCGCACCAGCTTGCGCACATTGCGCGTAATCCGCTCGCCAAGGGCACCCTGCAATTCCTGGCGCACGATCTCGGACACCATATCGCGCAGCGCGTCTTCGTCCAGAATCGCATCATCAAGCGATAGGCCGCTATCGTCGCCCCACTCCTCGACAGGCGGGATCGGCATCGCGCCCTGTGCCCAGCTCTGCTCATGCTGAGCCGAGGCCAGATCATCCGCTTCGGCCCAATCAGGATCGGCTGAAAGCTCTTCTTCATCGGGCTCGTCAAGCCTGTCCTGAGTATCGCCCCAGGACAGCGGGGTCACCCGACCGCCCGCGTATTCATCGCCTGATTCGCCGTCCGGCTCCCATTGATCGTCGCGACTGGCGACAACCGCCTCAAACTCGGCAGCCTGCGCTTCCAGATCGCTGAGCGAGACATCGGCTACGGCATCCTGAGTTTCGTTGTCATCAGCAGCGCTTGCGTCAACTTCGGTCCCTGTCTGCGCCTCGTCTTGGTCCGCGGACTTGCTTGCGCTGCCCTCCTCTTGGGCGGTCTCGTCATCCTCGGGCTCGGACGTGTTTTCCGCAGCGTCCAGCCAGATATCGCCCTCAGGCTCTGTCGCGCCATGATCCTGCGCAGGCTCGTCTTGAGCCTGCTCGTCTTGGGCGGACAAGTCTTCGTCCGCCTTTTGCAGGGCATCGCTATTGGCCGCCTCGCCGTGAGCGTCATCCCCGGCGGCAGCCACATTGGCCCCGTCCCGTGCGCTTTCACCATCAGAACCGTCATTGGAATCGATATCATGCTCAGCAGCCTGTTCCGGCTCTGACATGATCTGGTGCGGCTCATCCTCGGGCGGAGTAAGGCCTGACCGATCCGCGCCATGGCTTTCGTCGACACGCAAAGACGGCGTTAAAACAAGCCGGTTTGCGGTCTCGCTTTTCGGTACATCCATGGGTCCCGCTTGCGCAGAACCGCCTTGTCGGCCATTCGAAACAAGCCGCCGGATAGAGGACAGGACATCCTCGATTTCCACTTTGGTCACGGGGTCGGACATTTTCAACTACCACTCTTGCCTGGTCGCAGCTTACCCCTGAGGGCCTTTTCGCACAACCGATTCACACAACCGATTAGGAAGAGTTTTAGTTTTTGCCGATTGCGCGCAGAACCCGGTCAAGCTTTTTACCTTGTGGGCTCATGTCGACAGGGGCTTTTTTGACCAGATCGTAATAGGCGTTCGGGTCATAGGTCTGCACCCCAAGGTTCAGGTCCTTCGCCGTCAACTCTCCGATCGAGGACAGCACCGAATAGGCGGCGATGACCACATCGACATTGGCCGAAATCAAATTGGCCTTGGCGTCCAGCAAATCCTGCTCGGCATCAAGCACATCAAGCGTTGTGCGCGCGCCAAGCTTGGCCTCTTCGCGCACGCCCTCAAAGGCGACCGTGGCGGCGCGCACTTCTTCGCGGCTGGCTTCGCGACTGGCACGGGCGGCACGCAGATTGGCATAGGCATCGCCCACATCCTGCGATACCTGAAGACCCGCAAGATGCAGCGCCCCGCGCTGTGCATCGCGCTGCGCCATCGCCTGGCGCTTGGCAGAGCTAAGCCGCCCCCCTTGATAGATCGGGCCACGCAATTCCACGCCGACACTGCCGGCGTTTGAATAATCACTCCCGGACAGATCCTCACCGACGCCTAACCGTCCTGTCAGGTTTAGCGAAGGCTTCATCGCCGCCGCCGCCACCTGAATATTAAGCTCGGCTGCGGACACATCATGCTGGGCCTTCAACAGATCAGGATGGCGGCGCATCGCCACGGATTTGGCCGCCTGAACATCGCCGGAAAGGTTCGGCATCGCCGTCGGCGTCTTGAGCGCACCGGGGCTGCGCCCGATGGCCGAGCGGTATTCTTCGATCGCGCGGGCAAGATCACCCTGCGCCCCGGCAAGCCCACTTTGTGCGCTGGCAACGGCGGCCTCGGCCTGGGCGACATCGGTGCGGGTCACTTCACCCACCTCAAAGCGATCCTCGGCGGCGCGCAATTCCTGACGCAAAAGCCGCAGATTGTTCTCGCGCAGCGCCACAAATTCGCTATTTCGGATCACATTCATATAAGCGTTCACGCCGGTCAGCAGAACAAATTGCTCGATGCTGATCAGGGTCTGGCGGGTCGCCAGAACCGTTTCCTTGGTCGCCTCGACAATCAGATCGCTGCGCCCGAAATCATAGAGCAAAAGGCTTGCCGTGACGCCAAGGTTCACGCTTGTGGTGCTGGTGTTGCGGGTCACCCCAAAGCTTCGGGTGCGGCCGAAATCGTGAGTGATATCGGTGGTCCAGTCGATGATCGGGCGCAACCCGGCGACCGCCTGAGCCACATCTTCATCTGCCGCGCGCAAAAGGGCACGGTTCTGCTCCAGCAAACCACTGTTGATGTAGGCACTCTTAAGTGCATCGGCGAGCGTTTCAGCCCGCGCAGCAGGCGGCGCAGACACCAGAACGGCCAGCCCCAAAGCGGCCCCAAGGGTTCTACTGAGAGATGTGAATGTCATCCTAAATTTCAACTTTCGCTCCCGGGGATGCCGATGGGGGGGCCATACGAGGCCCGTTTCAAAGAGTAAAGGCCGCGTGGCGTTCGAATCCGGGCAGAACCGGCGCCCCGGCATTGAACGAAAAGCGCCAGTTGATCTGACCGTCGATCTTATAGCCGATCCGCACCACACCAAGCGCCCCTTCCATGAAAAGACAGGCAATCCGCCCGCCCTCTTTCAACTGATCGGTCAGGGCCTCGGGCAGATGCTCGACCGCGCCCTGAATGGTGATTACGTCGTAAGGGCCATGATCGGGCGCGCCCTGAGTTAGCGCACCGTGATGCAGGATCACGTTATCGGCACCGTTATCGGCTAACACGCGCTGTGCCTCTTGCGCCATATCGGCGTCATCCTCGACCGCGACGACCGCCTCGGCCATGCGCGCCATGATCGCCGACGAATAGCCAAGACCGGGCCCGATATCGAGCACAAGATCATCGCCCTCGATCTCAAGCGCATCAAGGATCTTGGCCAGGGTGCGCGGCTCAAGCATGACGCGCCCACCGCCGAGATCAACATTCTCGCCCATATAGGCGGCCTCGCGCAGGGCGCGCGGCACGAACACCTCGCGCGGCACGACAAGCATGGCGTCTATGATCGGAAATTTCGTCACATCCGAGGGGCGAACCTGCGTGTCCACCATCATCGTGCGCCGGGCGGCATAATCTGTCATGAGCTAAACTCTCGCATTCGGAATTCTGTCATTGGATTTTGGCACAGATCCCGCGCGGCGGCAACGCCTAGCAGCGGCGAAAACCTCTCATTGCCCACTTGCGCAGGTCCGGGCGATCAGATAATCGGCACCAACCACATTAGGCGGCGAGTTGGCGGAGTGGTTACGCAGCGGATTGCAAATCCGTGTACACCGGTTCGATTCCGGTACTCGCCTCCAATAAA
>CBDTZA010000033.1:0-10241 GCA_965364785.1 uncultured Roseovarius sp.
CCGCCAAAGCACCCGCCTCGGAGAAATAGGATCTATAGACCTCGCCCTGTTGCGAACAGGCAGAGGCGGCGACGAGACCTGCGATTGCGATAAAATGTTTCATTGCCCCAGCCTTTCGATCAATCCATGACATAGCCGTAAGAGCCGCTGAAATCCTGCTTGGCAACTTCGCCAACCGGTCCTTTGGAGTTCACGCCCTTGGCGACACGGCCATTCAGAAACAGGTCTTGTTCGGTCGGAAGTTTCACCCGATCCGTGGGCAGGACAAACGCCTCACCACGTGTCGGTGACACCAGATGTGCCGAAACAATGATCACAAGCTCGGTTTGCGAGCGCTGATAATCGACGCTTCGGAACAGGGTGCCCAGAACGGGAATGTCACCCAGCCATGGCACCTGACCGTTGTTATCGCGGAAATCGTCCTGCAGAAGCCCGGCGATCGCAAAGCTGTCGCCGTCGCGAAGGACCACTGTGGTCGAGGTTTCGCGACGCCGGAAGGCGGGAACTACCAGGCCATTGGCAACAAGGCCATTGGCCGTGTCCAGCGAGGATACCGCCGCTGCCATTTCAAGATTGATGATCCCGTCTTCGACCACGCGCGGTACAAAGTTCAGCTCGACCCCGAAGGGCTTGAATTCGATGGTGGTGGTGTCGCCGTCCTGCGGCACGGGCACGGGAAATTCGCCACCGGCCAGAAACTTGGCCTCCTGGCCCGACAAAGCGGTCAGGTTCGGTTCGGCCAGGGTGCGCACCATGCCCTTGGTTTCAAGCGCCTCCAGCAAAATGCCCACTTCGATGGACCCGACATCAAACCCAAAGGCAAAGGCCCCGTTATTTTGGTTTGTACCTGGAACAGCACCGGTCAGCGTGTTCAGAATTCCGCCTTGGGTATTGGTGGTATTGGTGCCGCCGATAACGCCAAGGCCGCCGCTGCGCCCGTCAATCGAGAGCGAGCTTGACAGCGCCTTGGACACGCTGCGCTGCATCTCGGCAAAGCGAACCTTCAGCATGACCTGCTGTTTGCCCGAAACCGACATCAGGTTCGACACCCGCTCCGGTGCATAGCGTTCAGCCAGATCAAGCGCGCGCTCCATGCGCGAGGTGCTCGAGACGGTGCCCGACATGACGATCCCGTCATTGGCGGTGCGCACTTCGATCTCCTCGCCTGGTAGAATCTGGCGCAGACGTTCTTTGAATTCGGAAACATCGGCGCTGACATACACGTCGATATTGGTGATCAACCGTCCGGTGGCATCCAAAAGCGTGAGCGTTGTGCGCCCCGGTGCCTTGCCCAGCACATAGATGGTCCGGTCCGACAAGGTCGAAAAGTCGGCAATCGCGGGGTTCGCGATGCTGAGCTCGGCAAAGGGCACGTCGCTTTCCACGACGATAGCCCGGTTCATCGGCACACTTAGATTGCTGCCGGTTCCGTTGCGGACCACTCGGATAGACTCTGCTTGTGCAGGGGGCGCAACAGGGCCCACAGCAAAAGAAAGCCCGGCCAGAGCCGCCCAGAAATAGTTACCAATTTTCATGTGACCTGCCTTTCCGATCACGCCTCATTTATCGGGTCTTGATGCCCGTGCTTGAAGCCACTGTGGGGTAGTTCGGAGTTTTTTTCAAGAATCAATGCATTTTTGTTCAAATTTATCCACGATGTGACGAAATAGCTGCGACACGCAAAAGGGCACCCCATGACAGGATGCCCTTTTTGTTTCACCTGTCCTGGCCTTAGTTGGTGCAGGGGATCGGGGTTATGATCACTTCGGCACCACGGCGGGTGCGGATGCTACAGGTTTCTTCTTCCTGAATACGGTCTTCAACGGCGGCTGTGGTAATGCCCAAGAGGCGTTTTTGGTCAACTTCGACCGCTTCGGCCACTGTGTCATCCAGCGCACCGACGAGCGACAAAGACAGCCGTCCCGAGGATTGCGCCTGTGCCAGTGCGGCAACCTGCTGCGGGAGTACAGCGACAGTGACCGTGCGCGCAATCGCGGCCTCGGTCATGTCGCTATCCGTGACTTGGTCCACTGCGATCAGTTTGACGCCGGTTTCAATCAGCTTGGTCACATCCCCTGTTGAATTCTCGGCGGTTCGCACGTTGCCCGACCCGACGCTGCCGGTCCAGTAAATATCGACCGTGTCACCGGGGCGCAGGAAGCCCGACACGCCGCTTGACACGTCAACTTTGACGGCGAAGGCGCGCATGCCACGTTCAAGCTGCGATGTGATACCGGCTTCTTCACCGGGGGCTGTCACCTTGACCGCCAGAACCGGCTCGTTGATTTCCATTCTGCGCAGGACGCTGCGCGGTGTGTTTTCGCCCTTTGAGAAAAGATCTTCAGGCTTGGTGAATACACCTTCGGGAAGCGATTGTTTGGGAAATGCGGCCAGGCGAACAGCGGTCATATCCAAGGGCTCGCCGTATTTCACCGGGCGCGTGACCACGTAGATATCAACCGTTTCAATGTTCGGCGCACGCTGTTGACGTTCCAGATCCAGTTGCGCCTGATAGCTTTGAATATATGATTTTGCCAAGTATACGGCAAAGCCCGCAAGCCCAAGGCCGAGCATAAGTACCAGTCCGAATACCAAACGCATGGTGTTTCCTTTCAGTCGAAACCTGTTGTCCGGCTATGCCACCGGTGATCAAAACTCGAAATATCGGGGGATTGTGTCAAAAACAGGGACGCAGGGCGGCGATACAGCGGTTTGTCGCGGACGAGGGCGTTACGCGACCTCTGTAAAAGCCAATGGCCGGAAATCCAAAGGATTCCCGGCCATCAGTTTTAAGGTCGGCGTCCGAAGATGCCAGATAGGGATCAGGTTACGCCATGGGCGATGTCCTGACCCGTATCTTTGTTGGCTTACGGTGTACCCAGGGTACCCAGGCTTACGACGGTAGCGGTGGTGCCCACTTCTGTGCCAATCTTGGTGGCCAGGCCGGTGATCCCGGTGTTGACCGAAGCCACACCAGCAACGCCCAGACCAACAACGGCTGCGGTCAGAACGACCCAGTCAACTGTTACGGCGCCGTCTTCGTCTTTCGAGAAGTTTTTGAAAAATTTAATCATTGTGTGTCCCTCCAAAGGATCAGTTTGTTCAGTCTAAACAACCGCTTCGGTGTAAGGCCCATCGTGTTTTAGTGGCCCGCTGCCGTCGTGGTATGACCCTATATAGCCAGTGAAATCGGGCGGGATTTAGGCGGCATTAAAGCGATTTTAGTGAAGATTAACAAAAGAGAAGGAATTCCTTTAAGTAATTGAAATAGCGTGATTTAAAAATCAAAAAAAATGGAAAAACTACTTTTACGGTACTGAATGTGGCCAAACCGCCGCTTTGCGGGCTGGGAATTCCAAGACAATACTGGCAAAAAATCAGCACTTTTGCGATACTGTCACCAATCAATCAGAGGCAGAGCAGAGCCCGCAATGAAAATTATAAGAATTTTAGGAATCACCGCGATTCTGTCCTGCCCTTTATCCGTGCAGGCCGGTGATCCGCCGCCTTTTCCCGAATTTACCTTCAAACGCGAGAAACCGCCCGCCCCTGGGGTCAAGCGACGCATCACTGTTCAGATCAAACCACAAAGCGTGGCACCCGCCCCGGCCGCGCCCGCCAAGGATGACGCTGCCCCCGCGCCGCGCGCCGCGCATTATAGCTGGTTCTGGGATCTGGTGCCGCCAGAGCTAAGCGCAGATACCGCCGCACGCCTGCGCGCGGCTAACGAACAGCTCACCAATCCGCCTCGCGGCCAAAGCATAAGCGCGCCGCGCCTTCAGGTGCTTCAGACTATCGCATTGGCCGAAGGGCGCCATATCCTGCGTGAAACCATCGGCACGCGGGTGTCGCCCGCATTGGTGCTTGCGGTGATCGCGGTCGAATCGGGCGGGCGCGCCGATGCGACAAGCGGCGCCGGGGCGCAGGGCCTGATGCAGCTCATGCCCGCCACCGCCAGCCGCTTTGGCGTGATTGACGCCATGCTGCCGGATCAGAACATCAAGGGCGGCGTTGCCTATCTTGACTGGTTGCTCGGTGAATTCGAGGGTGACGCCCTTATGGCGCTGGCCGGATATAACGCCGGCGAGAACGCGGTCAAAACCCACAAAGGCGTGCCGCCCTATGCCGAGACCCGCGATTATGTGCCCAAGGTTCTGGCCGCCTATGAGGTGGCGCGCGGATTGTGCAAAACCCGGCCCGAGCTGATCACCGATGCCTGTGCTCTGAACCTGGCGCTGAATTAGGCCGGTTTTACCGCCACATAAAAAGGCCGGACCGGGGATAATCCCGGCCCGGCCAAAAGCCTCTGACAGGCCCCTATATATAATGTGTCAAATCAGACGATCGTCGCCTCGGTCGCAGCGCGCAAGTCTTCCTCGGTCACACCCTCGGCGGTTTCGACGATTTTCAGACCGCCCGTCACCACATCAAGCACACCCAGATTGGTGATGATCCGGTCAACAACCCCGGTCCCGGTCAGCGGCAGGGTGCAGGCCTTGAGAACCTTGCTGTCGCCATGCTTGCTGGTGTGGTCCATGACCACCACCACACGGCCCACGCCCGCCACAAGATCCATCGCGCCGCCCATGCCTTTGACAAGCTTGCCGGGAATCATCCAATTGGCCAGATCGCCGTTTTCGGCCACTTCCATCGCGCCAAGGATCGCCATGGCAATCTTGCCACCCCGGATCATGCCGAAGGATTGCGAGCTATCGAAATAGGCGGTCTGGGGCAATTCGGTGATCGTCTGCTTGCCCGCGTTGATAAGGTCGGGGTCTTCTTCGCCCTCATAGGGAAACGGACCCATGCCAAGCATGCCGTTTTCCGACTGAAGCGTGACCTCAACCCCGTCGGGGATATAGTTGGACACCAGTGTCGGAATGCCGATGCCGAGGTTGACATAGGTGCCGTCCTCAAGCTCTTGCGCCGCGCGGGCGGCCATTTGATTGCGATCCCAAGGCATTATGCGGCTCCCTTTTGACGGGTTGTGACGTTTTCGATGCGCTTTTCGTGCGCGCCCTGAATAATGCGATGCACATAAATGCCCGGCAGATGAATGTGATCAGGGTCAAGCGACCCGGTCGGAACGATCTCTTCGACCTCAACCACACAGACCTTGCCACACATCGCGGCAGGCGGGTTGAAATTGCGCGCGGTCTTGCGGAACACCAGATTGCCGGTGGCATCGGCCTTCCATGCCTTGACGATCGAAAGGTCGGCAAAGAGGCCTTCCTCAAGAATATAGGTCTGGCCGTTAAAGTCTTTGTGTTCTTTGCCCTCGGCGATCACGGTGCCAACACCGGTCTTGGTGTAAAAGCCCGGAATGCCACAGCCGCCGGCGCGCATACGCTCGGCCAATGTGCCTTGTGGGTTGAACTCAAGTTCAAGCTCGCCGCTCAGATACTGGCGCATGAATTCGGCGTTCTCGCCGACATAAGAGCTAAGCATTTTCTTGACCTGCCGGGTTTGCAGCAGGATGCCGATGCCAAAATCATCAACGCCTGCGTTGTTGCTGGCAAAGGTCAGGTCTTTGGTGCCCGCCTCTTTGATCGCCTGCAACAGCAATTCTGGAATTCCACACAGGCCAAAGCCGCCCGCTGCAATCAACATTCCCTCAAATAGCAGCCCATCCAGCGCTTCGGCCGCCGAGCCATAGACCTTTTTCATGAATAGCCCCTCCTGCATTTCAGTTGCCACGGTATGGGGCGCTTCGCCCATCCATGTCAACGCAGCCGCCGCTACATCACAGAGAATTAGGGGTTACTACGTATCGCGGCGGCGCGACGGGGCAGGGTATCGCGGCGGCGCGACAGGGCAGGGCGGGCTATTCGCCCACCGCCCTTTTCTTGGGGGCCGCTTTTTTGACCGGGGCCTTTTTCGCGGCTGGTTTTTTGGCCGCGGTTTTCTTGGCCGCAGGCTTTTTCGCCGCCGTCTTGCGGCCCTTGCCCGACTTGCCGACTTTTGCCGTTATCAATTCCACCGCCATATCCATGGTGACATCGCCCGGTTCGGTGCCCTTGGGCAGGGTCGCATTGACCTTGTCCCATTTGATATAGGGGCCATAGCGCCCCTCCATCACGTTGACCGCACCGCCGCTTTCGGGATGCTCGCCCAATTCGCGCAGGGCCTTGGCCGCCGCCCGCCCGCGCCCGCCCGGATTGGCCCGTTTGGCCGCCAAAAGCTCAACCGCGCGGTTCATCCCGACCTCAAACACATCCGCCGGATCCTTGAGGTTGGCATAGATGCCTTTGGCCTCATCGGGGGCCTTGTGATGCAAATAGGGGCCAAAGCGCCCGAAATTCGAGGTGATCATACCGCCTTCGGGGTGATCGCCCACCTCGCGCGGCAGGCTGAGCAGGGTGAGCGCCTTTTCAAGGTCCATATCCTCGGCCTTCCAGCCTTTGGGCAGGCTGGCGCGTGGTGGCTTTTTGATTTCCTCAGTCGCCTCGCCGCGCTGAACGTAAGGGCCAAAACGACCCGAGCGCAGGCTGATCTCATCGCCCGCATCCTCGCCCAGCACCCGATCACCGCCATCGGCACCGTCGCCGCCAATCGGGCGGGTATAGCGGCATTCGGGGTAATTGCCACAGCCGACAAAGCCGCCGGTCTTTGAGGTTTTCAGATGCAGCTGGCCATTGCCGCAAAGCGGGCATTGGCGCGGATCGCTGCCATCTTCGCGCGGCGGATAAAGCGTCGGCGCAAGGGCGGCGTCCAGCACATCCAGAACCTCGGTGATCCGCAGATCAGAGGTTTCGGCAATCGCCACCGAGAAATCGCGCCAGAACCGGGTTAGCACATCCTTGTAATCGGCCTGGCCTGCGCTGACCTCGTCAAGCTCTTCTTCCAGATCGGCGGTGAATTCATAACCCACATACTGGCGAAAGAAATTCAGCAGAAAGATCGTGACGATCCGGCCTTTATCCTCGGGGATCAGGCGATTTTGTTCCTTGCGGACATATTCGCGGTCCTGAATCGTGGTGATCACGCTGGCATAGGTCGAGGGGCGGCCAATGCCGAGCTCTTCCATCTTCTTGACCAGCGTCGCCTCGGTATAGCGCGGCGGCGGTTGGGTGAAATGTTGCAGGGCAAGCACGGCTTCGTTGGCCGCCAGAACCGCCGCATCGCTGCGCGTCATCTGGCCACCCGCGCCCTCAACCACGTCATCATCCTGATCACTGGCCTTGGTAAACTGAGCGCGCAGCGAGGATTTGGCGAATGCGGCATTCTCACCTTGGGTGATCTGGGGCAGGCGGCGATCGTCATCATCATCGCCCGACACATCATCGCGGCCCTCTTCATAGACCCGCAAAAAGCCGTCAAACATCATCACCTGACCGGTGGCGCGCAATTCGATCTGTTCGTCACCGCTGGCGATATCGACCGTGGTACGCTCAAGCCGCGCCGCCGCCATCTGACAGGCCAGTGTGCGCTTCCAGATCATATCGTAAAGCTTGCGTTGATCGGAATCCGAGGTTTTGATCTTGCCCGCGTCGCGGGTCATCTCTGTGGGGCGGATACATTCATGCGCTTCTTGCGCGTTCTTGGCCTTGTTTTTGTACATCCGCGGGCTTTTGGGCAGGTATTCTTCGCCAAAACGATCCTTGATCGCGTCGCGCGCGGCCATCACCGCCTCGGGGGCCATGTCGATCCCGTCGGTCCGCATATAAGTGATATAGCCCGCCTCATAAAGCCGCTGCGCCGCATTCATGCACTGTCGCGCGCCCATGCCGAATTTGCGGCTGGCCTCTTGTTGCAGGGTCGATGTCATGAACGGCGCCGAGGGGTTGCGCGTGCCGGGCTTGGCCTCAACCGACTTGACGCTAAGCGCGCGCGAGGTCACCGCCTGCACCGCAAGCTCGGCCTGTGTGGCATTGGCAAGATCGAACTTATCAAGCTTCTTGCCCGCCAGAACCGTCAGGCGCGCCTCATATTCCTGCCCGCGCGGCGTGATAAAGAGCGCCTTGACCGACCAGTATTCGCGCGCCGTAAACGCCTCGATCTCCATCTCGCGCTCGACGATAAGACGCAGGCATACCGATTGCACCCGGCCCGCCGATTTCGCACCCGGAAGTTTGCGCCAAAGCACCGGCGAGAGGTTGAACCCCACCAGATAATCCAGAGCGCGGCGTGCAAGATAGGCCTCAACCAGTGGTGCATCGACCTGGCGCGGGTTTTTCATCGCCTCGGTGACGGCGGTTTTGGTGATCGCGTTGAACACAACGCGGCTGACCGGCGTGTCCTTGTTGATCACCTTGCGCTTGCGCAGGGTGTCTTCAAGGTGCCAACTGATCGCCTCGCCTTCGCGATCGGGGTCGGTCGCGAGGATCAATACGTTGTCGTCTTTCAGGGCGTCAGCGATGGCTTTGACATGTTTGCGGCTGTCGGCGCCAACCTCCCATTTCATCTCAAACCCGTTTTCGGTATCAACCGAGCCGTCCTTTGGGGGCAGGTCACGCACGTGGCCATAGCTTGCCAGAACGGTGTATCCGGGCCCCAGATATTTGTTGATCGTCTTGGCCTTGGCGGGGGATTCGACAACGACAACGGGCATGGACACTCCTTTTCGACTCTGGACGAGGCTTATGGCGGCGGACCATGTGGGCTGGCAAGGGGAATTGTCAATGCGGCGTGTCTTGGACGGCGCGTTTTGGTGTTTTGATTGTGCGCCTCAGCGCGCGAGCGACAGCAAGCCGCCCGGTTGACGCGTGATATGTCCGTCAAGCTCCAGATCCAGAAGGACGGGGGCAACCGTCCGGGCCGGGGCCGCAAGATCGCGAATAAGTTGATCCTCGGCGAGGGGCGAGGGGCCAAGGCGGCGCAGGATCTGGTCGTGCAGGGCCGCCGTTTCCCGCAGGCTACGGGTGGGCGGCGGGGCAGGCGGCAGATCAAGTGGAAGCGCAACCTGACTCTGCGGCAGCTCGACCTCGGGCAGGGCGTCGATGATATCGGCGGCGTTGCGCACCAGATGGGCGCCATCGCGGATCAGCATATTACAGCCGCTGGCGCGTGCATCAAACGGATGACCGGGCACGGCCATCACCTCGCGCCCCTGATCCAGCGCATTGCGCGCCGTGATCAGCGAGCCGGATTTCGCGGCCGCCTCGACCACCACAACCGCTTGCGCCATGCCACTGATAAGGCGGTTGCGGCTTGGGAAATGGCGGGCCTGCGGGATAAGGCCCATGGGCTGTTCTGATACGCGCAGCCCGGTTTCGCCGATTTGTTGGGCAAGTTGGGTGTTTTCGGCCGGGTAAATCACATCAACCCCGCCAGCCATCACCGCGACGGTGCCGCCCTCAAGGCTGGCCAGATGGGCGGCGGTATCAACACCACGCGCAAGGCCCGAGGTGATGACAAACCCGCGCGACGACAGGTCAGCGGCCAGCGACTTGGCCATTCGGGTGCCGAGCGAGGACGCATTGCGCGCCCCCACCAGCCCGATCATCGGTTTTTGCAAGATACTGGTGTCACCGATGCACCAAAGCAGCGGCGGCGCGTCGGATATCTGTTTGAGAAACTCAGGATAATCCGCGGCAACGCAGGATATAAGTTGCGCGCCTGCGGCCTTGCCTGCGCGCAACTCGGCCTCGATCACGCCAAGCGGGCAGATTTTGTAACCCTCGACCCCGGCGTCGCGCGCGACGCCGGGTAGGGCGTCAAGTGCGGCTTCGGCACTGCCGTGTTCGGACATGAGGCGGTGAAAGGTCGCCGGACCAACCCGGCGAGAGCGCAAGAGACGAAGCCAAGATACCCGATCATCTTCCGTGGTGGGTGGGAGTGGGGGGTGAGTGGAAGGATGTAGTTCCTCAGACATCAGGGCCTCGTCTTCTTGCTGAACAAGTATTAGGGCGCGGATGGTTAACGGGCGGTAAACCAAAACGGGTAAAAGGGCACGTTAGGCTTGAATCAAGCTAATTCATTGAAAAATAATGATATAAATATTGCAATCGCCACCCCCATGCGCCAACCGTTTACTAAAATGTAGCCGCAACGAGAGCATTTCGGCTACGGCTTGTTCCAGTTCAGGCCAATCTTCAATATAGTGTTGTGTCACATGAAAAAATGACCGGCCAAAACGATGGCAGGCCAAAAAACACCGAACACTTTTCGTGGAACCCGTGATTTACACCGGATCAGGCGGCATTAAGGTCATCAAGATTGATGTTGTTGCCTGACTTAAGAAGATCACAGATCAGGTTCGTGAGGATACCAAGCCCCTGCGTGCCGTCCTTCAGAAGAAG
>CBDTZA010000034.1:0-10145 GCA_965364785.1 uncultured Roseovarius sp.
TGATCATCATGATCACCATGTTCTCCTCGGCCTATATCGCCGAGGTGATCCGGGGTGGCCTTGCGGCCCTGCCGCGTGGCCAATACGAGGCCGGCGACAGTCTTGGGCTTGATTATGCGCAATCGATGCAGCTGATCATTCTGCCCCAGGCTCTCAAGGTCTCGATTCCGGGGATCGTCAACGTGGCAGTGGGCCTGTTCAAGGATACGACGCTGGTCTCGGTTATCTCGATGTTTGACATCGTGGGGATGATCCGTGGCCCGATCCTGTCGTCGTCCGAATGGAACGGGGTCTATTGGGAACTGTTCGGCTTTGCCGTCGTTCTGTTCTTCATCACCTGCTACGGCATCTCGCAATATTCTCAGTGGTTGGAGCGTCAGCTTCAGACCGAACACCGTTAAGGAGGCCCAGTTCCATGGCCGCAGAAAAACAATTGAACGTCTCCGACGAGGTCGCCGTCGAGATCAATAACATGAACAAGTGGTTCGGGTCCTTTCACGTGCTGCGTGATATCGACCTGACCGTCTATCAGGGCGAGCGGATCGTGATTGCCGGGCCGTCAGGCTCGGGTAAATCGACGCTGATCCGCTGTATCAACGCGCTTGAAGAGCACCAAAAGGGCTCGATCACCGTCGATGGTACGCTCTTGACCAGCGACCTCAAGAATATCGACAGAATCCGGTCCGAGGTTGGCATGGTGTTCCAGCACTTTAACCTGTTCCCGCATCTGACGATCCTTGAAAACTGTACCCTTGCCCCGATCTGGGTGCGTAAAACGCCCAAGAAAGAGGCCGAGGAAATCGCGATGCATTTCCTTGAAAAGGTCAAGATCCCCGAGCAGGCCGACAAGTTTCCCGGTCAGCTTTCGGGTGGTCAGCAACAGCGTGTGGCGATTGCCCGTAGCTTGTGCATGCGCCCGCGCATCATGCTGTTTGACGAACCCACCTCGGCGCTTGACCCCGAGATGATCTCGGAGGTGCTCGACACCATGATCGAGCTGGCCGAAGAGGGCATGACCATGCTCTGCGTGACCCACGAAATGGGCTTTGCTCGCAAAGTGGCCAATCGCGTGATCTTTATGGATCAGGGGCAGATTGTGGAACAGAACGAACCCGAAGAGTTCTTTAACAACCCGAAATCCGAGCGGACCAAGTTGTTCCTGAGCCAGATTCTGGGGCACTAAGCCAAAACCCGAGCGCTGTCTTCGGGCGTGGGTTTGAGTATTTTTGCCAAGAAGAAACAGGGGACCGGTTTAATTGCCGGTCCCTTTTTTTGTGTCAGACCCAAACGCGTTGGCGGGCGCGCAGATGTTGGATGCTCTGGCGGAGACCCTCGTCAATAGTCCCGTGGCGAGGTTGGTCGCGCAGCGTCTCGACCAGATGATCGGGCCGCGCGCCGCCTTGCCGGGTCCAGCTCAGCGCGGCGAGAATCGCGCGGGCGGGTTCGGGCAGGCGCGCCGGTATCTCATAGCCGTTCAACGTCGCCCAGACCCCGGTCCAAAGCCGACCCACCGTCCACGGGTTATAGCCGCCCCCGCCGAGCACCAGAAACCGCGGGCTAAGCGCGCGTAGCGCCTTTACCGTGGCCCAATGGGCGTTGTTTGACAGCTCCAGCCGCGCCAGCGGGTCTTCGGCCACCGCATCGGCCCCGCATTGCAGCACGATCGCCTCTGGCCGCATCGCCTGAAGGGCGGGCAGGATGACCTCGTTCAGGGCCATTGCAAAGCCGCTATCATTGGTGCCCCGCGCCAGCGGCAGGTTGATCGCCTGACCGCCTGCGCGGTCATCAAGCGTGCCGGTGAAGGGCCAACGGCGGGCCTCGTGGGTTGAGATCATCAGAACGCGCGGTTCGCCGTGAAAGGCCGCCGCGACGCCGTCGCAATGATGCGCGTCAATATCCACATAGGCCACGCGCGTCAACCCCTGCGCAAGGAAGGCCTTGATCGCCAGAACCGGGTCGTTGAGATAGCAAAACCCGCCTGCATGATCGGCCATGCCGTGATGGGTGCCGCCGCCGGGATTATAGACCACGCCACCTGTCGCCAAAAGCTCTGCGCCCATAAGCGAACCGCCCGCAGCGGTCGCCGGGCGGCGGAACATTTCGGCAAAGACCGGGTTTGACAGCGTGCCCAGTTGATGGCGCGCACGGGTTCCTGGATCGACCGCGCCTGTGGCTTCGGCAGCTTGCAGGGCCGCGATGTAGCGCGGGGTGTGAAAGGTCCTCAAGGCGGCGGGCCTGGCGCGTGGGCTGTTGATATACTGCGCCTGCGACAGCCAGCCCAGTGCCCGGCTAAGGTCGATCACGGTGGGCACGCGCGGAATGCTCAGCGGATGCAACGCGCCATAGCTGGAGCCGCGATAAATCTCTGATCCTATAAACAGCGGTCCCTGCATCGCGCGCGCTTGGCCCTAGGGCAGTTCGCGGGGGATCACGAAATCCTCGACCTGTCCGGTGCCGGGCCTGAGGTCACCCCAATCATCAATGTCAAAACCTGCGAGCAAGGTCGCGCCGGTGGGGTAGTCAGAAAAGCGCTCATGCTCGGGCGGATCACTCACGATATCCTCGGCAAGCTCGGCGATGCCGGGGTTATGGCCCAGCATCAGAACGGTGCTGCCGGTGGCGGTGCGCAGGGCCGCGAGTATCTCATGCGCCTCGGCCAGATAGAGCGTGCGCAGAAGCGTCGGCGGGGTCGCCAGATCCAACAGCGCGCAGGTCTCTTGCGTGCGCTGAGCCGAGGAACAGAGGATCTCATCCGGGATCGTGCCGCGCGCCTTTAACCAACGCCCAAGCGCCTTGGCAGAGGCCCTGCCGCGGGCGTTCAGCGGGCGGTCATGGTCGCGCTGCCCGGCGCTGCCCCAGTCAGATTTCGCATGCCGCATAAGGATAAGGTGACGTGTCATCGAAAGGCCCTCATGTGAAAGGCGGATTGCGCCAGCTGTCGCCCATAGTTCTGGCTAAGCGGGCAGGCGCGGCGCACTGCGCACCCTTCTGTCATACAGTCATTTTCGGCCCGGTCCAGATCGGCCTTGCAACGCGGCACATCATAGTGATCGCCTTGCAGCGCATCTACAGGACAGGCGCCACGGCAGGGTTGCGCCGCGCAGCTCTCGCAAGGCGAGGGGGCCGGGGGCGGCAGGGTCAGGCGCTCGCCAAGGGCCAACGCCCCGCGATAGGACACCATTAGCCCGGCGCGGTCATGCACCAACAGCCCCACAGGCGACAGATGCGCGCGCCTGCTGCGTTTGGCCCAATCGATGAAGGGTTGATAGGGTGGCCCGCCAAAGGGAAAGACCGCCCGCGCGCCAAGCCTTTGTGCCAGATCGCCGATCACCCTCTCGGACCAGCGGTTCATCGGGTCAGGCGCGCCATCTTTGTACTCAGGCGAGGCGGTGAAATGTGCCCAAAAGCCCGGCTCGTCGGGGCCGAGCAGGATCAGGCTCTGCATGCCGGGTATCTCGCCTGCCTCAAGATGCAGCGCGCCGAAGGGGGCAAGGTGCACGGTGGCGGCAAGGGCGCTTACCCTCTCAAGGATCATTTGCGCCGAAACGGCAGGGCCAGTGTCCAGCCAAGCCTTGAGGGGCTGTCATCCTGCCATTGCAAGCCGATGGTCATGTCGTCATGGCCCTTGGCCGGCTGGGCGATATAGGTGCCGAACATCTGGTCCCAGATCGACAGGGAAAACCCATAATTGCTGTCATGTTCGTCGCGGATATCGGAATGGTGGACGCGGTGCATATCCGGCGTGACCAGCACCCGGCGCAGCACCGCATCAAGCCCGAGCGGCAGGCGGATATTGGCGTGGTTGAACATGGCGGTTCCGTTCAGGATGACCTCAAACAGGATAATGCCAATGGCAGGCGGCCCCAAAAGGTAAACCAGCCCGATCTTGAGCAGCATTGAAAAGGCGATCTCGACCGGGTGAAAGCGGATCGCGGTGGTCACATCGATATCGCGATCGGCGTGGTGCACCCGGTGAAAGCGCCACAGAAACGGGATTTTGTGGGTGATCAGGTGCTGCGCCCAAATTGCGAAATCAAAGATCAGAACCGTCGCCACCACCGTCAGCCAGAGCGGCAGGTCAAGCGCGTTCATCATGCCCCAGCCCTTGGCCTGTGCGTCCACAGCGGCGCCCACGGCCAGAAGAGGCAAGGCAAGTGCGAGTAGGCGCAGCGTAAGCGTATCGAGGATGGTGATGGCCCAATTGGTGATCCAGCGGGTGCTGCGCGGTTGCGTGCGCACGCGACGCGGCACCACGGCCTCGATCACCGCGAAGAGCGTGAAGAGACCTGCAAAGGCAGACAGGCGAATAAGGGCTTCGTTTTCCATGATCCGAAACCTAACGCAATTGCGCCCCCGCACAAGGCCCGGGCGCTAAGTGGCGCAGAAATGAGAGACCTAGCGCGCGCGTATAAGCGAGCCGGCACCGTGTTCGGTGAACAGTTCCAACAGCGTGGCATTGGGCGCACGCCCATCAAGGATCACCACGGCGCGCACGCCGCCCTCAATCGCGGCAAGCGCGGTTTCGGTCTTGGGGATCATGCCGCCGGCGATCACACCATCGGCGGTCATCTGGCGAATCTGCCCTGGCGTGAGCTCGGTAACGACGTTCCCCGAGGCATCGCGCACCCCGTCGATATCGGTCAAAAGCAAAAGCCGGTCCGCCTTGAGCGCGGCTGCAATTGCACCGGCGGCGGTGTCGCCGTTGATGTTATAGGTCTCACCGTTGCGCCCCGCACCAAGCGGCGCAATCACCGGGATGGCATCATCGTTGAACAGCGTGTGCAGGAAATCGACATTGATCTCGGTGGGATCGCCCACAAGGCCCAGATCGGGGCTGGCGGGGTCGCAGGTGATCATGCTGGCATCCTTGCCCGACAGGCCAACCGCCTTGCCGCCCTGGGCATTGATCGCCTGAACGATGCGTTTGTTCACCCGACCGGACAGCACCATTTCGACCACTTCCATCGTGGCCTCATCGGTGACGCGCTTGCCGTTGACGAATTCCGACTTGATGTTCAGCTTGTCGAGCATCTGGTTGATCATCGGCCCGCCGCCATGCACGATCACCGGGTTCACGCCGACCTGCTGCATCAGAACGACATCGCGCGCGAAGGTGTCCATCGCCTCGTCGCTGCCCATGGCGTGACCGCCAAGCTTGATGACAACAATCGCATCTGTGTAGCGTTGCAGATAGGGCAAGGCCTCTGACAGGGTGCGGGCGGTGGCGATCCAATCGCGGTTCATGTCTCTGGTTTTCATTTCTGTTGTCCCTTTATGCCTGCGGTTATCCCCGCAAGTCGGGGCGCACGCAAGGGCCGCGTGCAGGCGCTATTCCAGGGTGGCGATAGTGGCGCGCAAAGTGGCAATCCCCTCGCCTTTTTCGCTAGAGGTCAGGATCAGTTCGGGAAAGGCCGCCGGATGCGGGACAAGGCGGCTGCGGACCTGCTCTAACAGGGCCTCGCGCGCCCCGTCTTTGATCTTGTCGGTTTTGGTCAGCACGACTTGAAAGGTGACTGCGGCGCTGTCGAGCAGGCTCATGATTTCCTCGTCAACGGGTTTGATGCCGTGGCGCGCATCGACCAGCACAAAGGCCCGGCGCAGGGTCTGGCGGCCCGAGAGATACTGTTTCAGCAGGGCCTGCCATTTTTGCACCACGGCGACGGGCGCATTGGCAAAGCCATAGCCCGGCAAATCAACAAGATAGTGGCTTTCGGCCATGGTGAAATAGTTGATTTCCTGGGTACGGCCGGGGGTGTTTGAGGCCCGCGCAAGCGCCTTACGCCCGGTCAGCGCATTGATCAGCGTCGATTTCCCGACATTCGAGCGGCCCGCAAAACAGACCTCAAGCCGGTCGGCGGGGGGCAGGCCGGACATGTCGACCACGCCTTTGAGAAAATCGATCTCGCCGGCAAACATCTTGCGGCCAAGCTCCGAGGTTGCGTGATCGGGGTCGTCCGCGATGGGAAAGGGAAGCTGCATCATAGCACCTGAACGCTGTCGCCCAGGGTGATCTGGCCCGTGGTCGTGACCTCGGCATAAACGCCAAAGTTCTGATGATCCCAATGCGTGTTCAGCGCCGCCAGCGTGTCCAGATCACGCAGGCCGGTTTTGGGGTTCGCAGTAGTGGCAAGGCAGCGCTTTATCGGTTCTTTGACCAAAAGCTCTGCGGTGCCGATCCTTAGGGTTTTGCCGATCCAGTCAAATTCCTGCCAGGGGGCTAGCCCCTCAAGATGCAGATTGCCGCGCCAGCGCAGGACTGAGATATCATCCTGCCCCATCTTGTTGGCCAGATCCCCGTTCGAGGCGAGGTTGATGAGGCTGATCGACGGATAGTCCGTATCGGTCATGCCGCGCCCGTCCAGCTTGTAGATATGGGCCGGTTGCGCGCGGTTGTCGTCCATCAGGGGGCGCACCCAGTCGAGAAACCTGTTCTGCTCATCATCGGGGCAAAAGGTCAGGTCGGGGCGGTCCGGGTGGCTTAGCGTGATCGTTTCGGCGGCCTCATCGCAGACGGCATTGATCGCCATCAGCGCGGGGGTCTTTGAACCGCGCGAGAAATTGATGCAAGCTCCCCATTTGCCGGGCGTCACCATGGCCGCGTCATGGGCCACGGCCCACCGCCTGTCCCATGGCATCGCCTGACCCTTGGTCAGGGTCACAGCGGTCAACGCCTCACGCCCATGCGACTTGATGGGATGGCGCCAAAGGGCGCTGAGTGTTGCCATTACTTCTTCTGATCCGGCTTGGCCTTGGCCTGGCCGCGCTTGAAGCTGGAGATGATATTGCCAAACACGTTCGGCTTATATCCCTGGCTGCGCATGATCAGGTATTGCTGGGTGAAGGTGATCGTGTTGTTGGCAATCCAGTAGATCACCAGACCGCTGGCAAAGCTGCCCAGCATGAACATGAAGACCCAAGGCATCCAGGCAAAGATCATCTTTTGTGTCGGATCTGTCGGCGCCGGATTCAGCTTTTGCTGAAGCCACATCGACACACCAAGGCACAAGGGCAGGATGCCGATAAAGATCAGGGCCAGCACCGAGCCGGGCTCTGGTGTGCCCCAGGGTAGAATGCCCCAGAAGTTATAAAGAGACGAGGTGTCGGGCGCGGACAGATCCTTGATCCAGGCAATCCACGGCGCATGGCGCAGTTCGAGCGTGACAAAGATCACCTTGTAGAGCGAGAAAAAGATCGGGATCTGCAAAATGATCGGCAAACAGCCCGAGGCGGGGTTCACCTTTTCCTTTTTGTAGAGCGTCATCATTTCTTTTTGCAAAGCCTGACGGTCGTCGCCTGCGTTTTCCTTGATCTTCTCCATCTGCGGCTGAAGCTCTTTCATCTTCGCCATAGAGACATAGGATTTAAAGGCCAGCGGCAGCACAAGCGCCTTGATCAGCAGGGTCAGACCGATGATCGCCCAGCCCATATTGCCAATCACGGCATTCAGCCAGTGCAGCACGGAAAAGATCGGCTTGGTCAGGAAAAAGAACCAGCCCCAGTCGATGGAATCAAGGAAGCGGTCAACACCTTCCTCGTCCTGATATTGCTTGATAGTCGCCCATTCCTTGGCGCCGGCAAACAGGCGGCTATCGGCGGATGCGGTTTCGCCCGGTGCGACGGTCTGGGTCGCGAGTACGGTTTCGGTCTGGTAAATCCCACGCTGCGGGTCGAATTTGGTCACGGCCTTATAGGCTATGCCGGGGCTGGGGATGAGCGTGGTCATCCAATAGTGGTCGGTAAAGCCGATCCAGCCACCTTCGGCGACTTGCGTCACGTCGGCGGGCGCACCTTCGCGTGGGTTAAACGCATATTCTTCGACATCGCTATAGTCGGTTTCGCTCAGCTCACCATCGGACATGGCGATCAGGCCTTCATGCAGGATGAAGAATTTCTTGATGTCTGCGGGAATGCCGTGCCGCGCCAGAATGCCGTAGGGCGCAAGGCTGACCGGGGTGGTGCCGGCATTTTCGACCGATTGATGCACCGAGAACATGAAATCCTTGTCGACGCTCAGCTTGCGGCGGAACTTGAGGCCCGCACCGTTGTCCCAGGTCAGGGTGACCGGGCTGTCAGGCGTCAGGGTTTCGCCACTTTCAACGCTCCAGATGGTGTTGGCGCCGGGCACGCTTTCGCCGGTAAGACCCGCGCCGGGGGCCCAGCCATAAAGCGCATAATAGGGTTCATCGGCACCCACGGGGGCCAGCAGGCTGACGATGTCAGAGTCCGGCTCAATGGTTTCGTGATAGTTTTTCAGGAACAACTCGTCGATGCGCCCGCCTTGCAGAGAGATCGACCCCTGCAGGCTTGGCGTGTCGATGGTCAGGCGCGGCGCACTGGCCTCGGCGACAACGGTTTCGGTGCTGGCGGCATCGGCCGTGGTCACGTCGCTGGTGTCGGCCACGGGCGCAGGGGTGTCCTGACTGGCTGTGGGGACCGGCGCGTTCGGATCAACTGCCGGTGCCTCGGGCGGGGGAAACACCACGAACCACACCAGAATAACGATGAAACTTAGCGCAGTCGCAAGGATTAGGTTCTTGTTTTGATTATCCATGTCCATTGACCACTTCTTTGTTGCATGTCAGTGGCGGTTCAACAGAGTGCGGATCAAAAGGTCAAGCGGATTCCGGGTTTTCCGTGGAATGCGCGGGGATTCATCGCAGGGATCAGCCGGTAATCCGGCCGATAACGGGCGGCGCGTGAACCTTGGCCTGATGGGTGGTGATCCAGTCGGCCGTTTCATCAAGCGGCATGGGGCGCGCAATGCCATAGCCCTGAACATGGCCACAGCCAAGCTGTGCCAGAATGGTATGCTCGCCCGCGCTTTCAACGCCTTCGGCCAGCGTTTCCAGCCCCAGACGCTCGGCCATGGACAGGATCGCCGAAATCATGCGCTGTTGCTCTACGTCGCGATCAACCTTCATCACGAAGGACCGGTCGATCTTGAGGCGGTGAACGGCAAAGCGGCGGACCGACGAGATCGAGGCATGGCCGGTGCCGAAATCATCCAAATCAATCATACAACCCATTTCAGCCAGAGCATTGATATTACGCGTGATCGTATCGTCAGGTGATGTGGCCACCACGGTTTCCAGAATCTCGACGGTCAGGCGCTTTGGGGTAAGGTTGCAGCGGTCCAGTTCCCATTCAACCTTTTCGGCCAGACGCGGATTGCGAAGCTCGTCAGGCGAAAAGTTCACCCCGACATGGGGGATGTCAAAGCCGATATTATCCCAGGTCTGTATCGCCTTGAGGGCATTGCGCAACATCACGTCCCCCAGCTGTTCCAGCCGCCCGGTAGAGGCGAGCACCGGCAGGAATTCGGCGGGCAACATAAGGCCCGCGCGTGGATGCACCCAGCGTGCCAGCGTCTCAAAGCCGCTGATCTGTCCGGTGTCGGTTGAAATCTGCGGTTGAAACCAGCTAACGAACTGGCCGCTTTCAAGGGCTTTTTCCAATTCATCAGCGATCCGGTGAGGGGGGGTGGCGCGCATGCCGCGGCTATAGGCGCGCACCTTTGAGGGGCCATGGCGCGAGGCATCGTTCAGGGCGGTGATGGTGGCGTCAAACAGGGATTTACCACTGCTGTTGGGGGCATGCCCATCAAGGCAAAGCCCGACCGACACCGAGATATAGGCGGTTGTGGTGCTGAGGGAAATAGGCTCCTCGACGGTGGATTGCAGGCGTTCGGCCAGCTCCAGAGCCGGTTCAAGCCCGAACTGGCGGACCGGGGCAAGGAGAATGCCGATCTGGCCATTTGCCAGATTGAACAACTGGTCTGAATTGCGCAAAGCGCGCGCCAGCCGGTCCAGGCAATGGGTGGTGATCATATCGGCCGTGGTGCGGCCATAACGATTCAAAAGCGTATCAAAATCGTCGATCTGAATAGCTATGCATGCCGTTTGAAGGGATTTTTTGCGTGCGCGGGCGAGAACGCGGTCAAGCTCGTCGCGCATCAGGCTTGTGTCGCCACCATCGGGGGCCTGAAGGCCGGTCGTCTCGCCGACCGTGCGATAGCTGGGGTAAAAGGCCAGCAGGATCAAAGGGATCGCCAAGAGAATCGCCGCCGCCCCGAGCCAATAGGCGGCCAGAACAGAGGCGGCCAGGAACGCCACTGATTGCGGCCCGCGCGAGGCCTGTGAAAACGC